>CAXSEU010000385.1:0-3627 GCA_964236485.1 uncultured Lichenihabitans sp.
CTCGGCGAAGGGCTGCTGTCTCCAGACGCTATCGCGCGACCTCCCGCCTTTCAACGCGCCCGAGCGGTGGCGCGATTCGAGGATGGGCCGGCTCGAACGCTGGTTCACCGTCTGAAATATGGAGACCGACTGGAACTCGCCCGCCCGCTCGGCACGTGGATGGCTCGCGCCGGGGCGCAGTTGCTGGCCGAATCCGACCTCATCGTCGCGGTCCCCTTGCATCGGCGGCGTCTCTGGGTCCGCGGCTTCAACCAGGCCGCAGCCCTGGCCGAGGCGGTGGCGCGGATCAGCGGCGTCGAGCATCATCCCCTCGGGCTGGAGCGGGTCAAGTCTACGGCCAGTCAGGTGGGGATGACCCGGGCACAACGATTGATCAACATGCAAGGCGCCTTCAGGGTCCCCTCGTCCGAGGTTCCTCGGGTCGCCGGCCGCAGAATCCTGCTGGTCGACGATGTGCTGACCACGGGCGCTACCCTGGATGCGGCGGCTCGCGCCCTCCTTCGCGTGCGAGCCGAAAGGGTGGACGTGCTCGTCTTTGCGCGGGTTGTCTCCACAGGTTGATGATCCTATCTGGGCTGGGATATGAGATCGGATCATGCAGCCAGTCACCATCTACACCACGAAGTTCTGTCCGTACTGCCTTGCCGCCAAGGAGCTGCTTCGGAAGAAGGCGGTGGCATACGATGAAATCGACGTGTCGGGTGACCGCGCCGGGCGGACGGCCATGACTGGACGCGCGCACGGGCGGACCAGCGTTCCCCAGATCTTCATCGGAGAGCACCACGTGGGAGGTTGCGACGACCTGCACGAGCTCGACGCGACCGGGAAGTTGGATGCAATTCTGGCCACCTGACGCTGAGCCACCTTCGGCGGCAGGTACAGGCCACATGTCATGATCCGCTATTCTCTCCTATGCATCGAAAGCCATGCTTTCGAGACGTGGTTTCGCGACAGCAACGCGTTCGACGACTTGAGTCGCGGCGGGCATGTCACCTGTCCGCAGTGCGGATCCCCAGACGTCCGCAAGGCCCTTATGGCACCGGCGGTTCGGCGCGCGGTCAAGCGTGCTCCCGCGGCCGAAGCTTCCCCTTCGGCGGAGCCGATCGGGGGCGAGGCGGGGCCGGTGCGCCCCGTCGATGCTCCGATGGCGCTGGAAGGCGAAAGATCACGCCAGCTACGCGGCCTGGTGCGGGAGATGCATGCGAAAGTCAAAGCTCATGCCGAAAATGTCGGTGCCGCCTTCCCGCAAGAAGCGCGCAGGATCCACGATGGCGAAGAGCCGCAGCGTCCGATCTACGGCACGGCGACAGGCGACGAAGTGCGCGCTCTGATCGAGGACGGCATCGGCATCATGCCGTTGCCTCCCCTGCCCGACGACCGAAACTGATCGGGCCTCTCAGCATTTGATGTCCTGCCGGCGCACGCGGAACACGGTCGAACCCGTGTAGGCCGCCCAATGGTGGCGCGGGATGTTGGCGTCCACGAGCTCCTGCTCCAAAAAGCTGGCTCGCAGGTCATGGACCTCCGGCACCGGAAACAGCATACCGAGGGTCTGCTGGAGGAAGTCGGTGCCGAACCGGCGGACGTGCAGCATGGGGCCGAAGCGGGCGAGTTTTTCCTCCAGAGGAGCCTTGACGAGTTCATCGGTGTATTGGCCCGGCAGGATCGGCACGCTGAAGAGCATCGTGCCGTGCGGGTCCAGCGATCTCGCGAGGCGCAGCAGCACCGCCGCGTAGCTGCACTCGATGTGCTCGAGAACGTGGTTGAGGACGATGAGGTCGTAGTGATCCAAGGGCAGGTCGAACACGTCGCGGCAAAGATCGAACCCCTCGACATCCACGCCCGGATAGCGGCTCGGATCGATGTCGAGCGCGCGGTAGTTTTCGCCACCGATCTCCCTCAGCATGGCGCCGAGACCCCGCTCGGGCGCGAAATGCAATACCTTGGCGTCGGGAGGAAGCGACAGGGCGCCGATGTGAAGCGCCGCCACCCGCGTTCGCTCCAGGGAACCGCAGTCCGCGCAACGCACGCGGGGACGCTTCGGCATATCGGTGAACTCCGTTCCGCCGCATATATTGCAGGGCATGACGCGCACCTTCCTGAAAGCAGCCCGGGCCTGGCTGGTCTTCTCTTACAAAACGTGATGGTGCGAAGGACCGCCGCTTCGCCCGGAGCTTCGCCGTCACCTCCTGCACGCGGAACAAGCACCCGCGGTCCGCGAGGTGAAAGATTGTGCTTTGGCTGCGGACCAAAGTAACCAAGAATCGCCCCGAACCGTCTGGCCGGATCAGCATTATGCCGCAATACACCTACCGACCCTGCGTCGGAATCGCGCTGTTCAATCCGCAGGGACTCGTCTTCATCGGGCGCCGAAAAAGCCGCCGTACCCCCGATCAGTCCATGGCCGGCTACGAGTGGCAGATGCCGCAGGGGGGCATCGATCTTGGGGAACTGCCGCGCACCGCCGCCGTCCGGGAACTGCGGGAGGAAACCGGGATCTCGACGGTCACGTTCCTGGCCGAGGCGCCACACTGGCTTGCCTACGATCTTCCGACGGATCTGTCACGTCGAAGCTGGAAAGGGAGGTTCCGCGGCCAGACCCAAAAATGGTTCGCCTTCAGGTTCGATGGCGACGAACGCGAGATCAACATCGAGCTGCCCGAAGGAGGCCACAAGCCCGAGTTCGATGCGTGGCGTTGGGAGCGTCTCGAGCGACTGCCTGAGCTGATCATCCCCTTCAAACGACAGGTCTACGAGGATGTGGTCGAACAGTTCAGAGAATATGGCGCAGGTAAATCGGCCGCCGATGGTTAACGCTTCGTTTATCCCCGCCGTGATTGGATGCCTGCTCCGGAGGCTATCGACAGGAGCAACCATGCGCCCGACATTTGCCGTGGTTCTGGGGATGGCGGCAAGCCTCGGCGCCGCGGCGGCCCTTGCGCAGGAGCGCGGATCGCTCGATCCCCGGCCCTTGCCGCCGTTGGCGAACGCTGCCGATCCGCACCTGCCGGCCAAGCAGGTGTTCGGCCGCTTCATGTCGCCGGCCGACCTGCAGGCGCGTTCGATCGGATTCTACGCCCGAGGGTGCCTTGCGGGTGCACAGGCGCTGCCGATCAACGGATCGGCATGGCAGGTCATGCGCCTGTCGCGCAACCGCAACTGGGGCCACCCCGCGCTCATCGACTTCCTCGAGCGGTTCTCGAAAGCCGTTCCGTCGATCAACGGCTGGCCGGGCCTGCTGGTGGGGGACATCTCGCAACCGCGCGGCGGCCCGATGCTGACCGGGCACGCGTCCCACCAGGTGGGGCTCGATGCCGACATCTGGCTCACGCCGATGCCGGAACGCCCGCTGTCGCGGGAGGAGCGCGAAATGATGTCGGCCACCAACATGGTGCGTCCCGATGGTCTCGACATCGATCCGAGCAGATGGACGCCTGAGCACCTTGCCCTGATCGAAGCGGCCGCGAAGCAGCCAGAAGTCGAGCGTATCTTCGTCAATCCGGCGATCAAGAAAGCCATCTGCCGCGAGGCGACGGGCGATCGAACATGGCTGGAAAAGGTGCGGCCGATGTGAGGGCAGCGGGAGGCAGGGCGGTTGGGGGCGCCTCTTCGGTCTGGGATCGCGAG
>CAXSEU010000386.1:0-3613 GCA_964236485.1 uncultured Lichenihabitans sp.
GGTGCAGGTCACCCTGACCCGGTTGCAGCTCTCGCAGAAGTTGTGGGTGAGCGGCGTAATGAAGCCCACCCGGCCTCGGGTTTCCGCAACTTCGACATAGCGGGCCGGGCCGCCGGTCGACACCGCGAGAGGCCGGAGGGTGAACCGCTCGGCGAGCCGATCCCGAACCTCGGCCAACGACACGAACTGATCGGAGCGGTCGCCGCCTTCCTCGCCGAGCGGCATGACCTCGATGAAGGTGATGTCCATGTCCCGCGCGTGAGACCAGGCCACCATATCGGCGAATTCATCCTCGTTGACGCCCTTCAGCGCCACGACATTGATCTTGACCTTGATGCCGGACCGCTGCGCCGCCGCGATCCCGTTCATCACCTTGCCGAAATCGCCCCACCGCGTGATGATTCCGAATTTCGCGGGGTCTAGCGTATCGAGCGAGACGTTGATGCGCCGGATGCCGAGATGAGCGAGCTCCGGCGCGAAGCGCTGGAGTTGCGACCCGTTGGTAGTCATCGTCAGCTCATCGAGCGCGCCGGACGCGAGATGCCGGGAAAGCCTCGCGATCAGGCTCATGATCTCGCGCCGGACCAGCGGCTCGCCCCCCGTGAGCCGCAGCTTTCTCGTTCCGCGCTCGACGAATGCGGTGCAAAGCCGGTCGAGCTCCTCGAGCGTGAGAAGGTCGCGCTTCGGCAGGAACTGCATGGTTTCGGACATGCAATAGACGCAGCGAAAATCGCAACGGTCCGTCACAGAGACACGCAGATAGGAGATCGCGCGTCCGAAGGGGTCGATCAGCGGCGCGGGGCCGGCGGCTCTGAAGCCCTCAGGAGGTAGCGATAGCATGGGCCTACATATAGTGGACGGGCAGCCGCGGCGGTAGTCACCCGTAATCGGCAGCGCTCGTCGCGTCGCGCCGCTCCGGGCTGGTCACCGCGTTGAATACGGCGGTGAGGACGAGCGACACGACGAGATTGGCCAGCAGCGCCCATACGGCAGGATAGGCGGGGATGGACAGACCGAGGATCGAGACCGCGTAGGGCATCGCCTTGAACCCCGCCTGCGCCACCATGGAGGTGCCGGTCGCGATGCCGGCCCCCCAACCGACGAGCAGCGCCCAGGAGTTCAGCCAGCGGGTGTAAAGTCCGATGAGCACCGCCGGCAGGGTCTGGATGATCCAGACGCCGCCCAGCAGTTGCAGAACGATGGCGAAGTCCGAATTCACCCCGAGCACGAAATAGAGCGCCCCGAACTTCACGACCAGCGAAATCAGTTTGGCCACCCGGGCTTCCTGCGCGGGATTCGCTCGCGGATTGATGAATTCGAGATGGATGTTGCGGGTCCAGAGGTTGGCGGCCGCGATCGACATGATGGCGGCCGGCACCAGCGCGCCGATGCCGATGGACGCGAAGGCGAACCCGACGAACCAGGACGGGAAAATGTGGATCAGCAGCGCCGGTACGGCGAAATTGTTCTTGTAATGCGCGAAGGCCGAGGCGAATTCGGGCATGTTTTTCACGTCCACCGCGAGGGCCATGAAGCCGAGCAGCGTCAGGAAGGCGAGGACCAGCGAATAGGCCGGCAGCAGGGCCGAGTTGCGCCGGATGACATCGCGGCTCGCGGAACTCAGAACCGCCGTTATGGCATGCGGGTACAGGAACAGGGCGGCGGCGGAGCCGAAGGCCAGCGTGGCGTAGAAGCTGTAAGAGCCGGTCGAGCCTTCCGGCGGGGTCTTCAGGATCAGGCTCTGCGCCGGGATTTTGGCGAACAGCCCGGCAAAACCACCGAATCGGGTGAAGACCGCCCCCACGGCCGCGAAGATCGTCACGTAGATCATGACGTCCTTGACGATCGCGATGGCTGCTGGGGCGCGCAACCCCGACGTATAGGTGAACGCCGCCAGGATGACGAATGCCACGATCAGCGGGATTTCACCGGCCCAACCCCCCGTATCGACGCCGAGCCCGGCGATCACCACTTCGAGGCCGACGAGCTGGAGCGCGATATAGGGCATGGTAGCCATGATGCCCGTCACCGCGACGGCGAGCGCGAGCCATCTGTTGCCGTAGCGGCCCCGAACGAAATCGGCTGCCGTGATGTAGCCGTGTCGGCGGCAGACGGACCACAGGCGCGGGAAGATGACGAAGGTCATCGGGTAGATGAGGGTCGTGTAGGGCACCGCGAAGAACGCGATGGCGCCGGCGCCGAACGCCAAGGCCGGCACGGCGATGAACGTGTAGGCCGTATAGATGTCGCCACCGATCAGGAACCAGGTGACGAGGGTGCCGAAGGTGCCCCCGCCCAATCCCCATTCGTGCAGCAGATCGAGATCTCCACGGCGCCAGCGCGCCGCCGCGAACCCGAGCCATGTCACCGCACCGAAGCAGAGGACGAAGACCGTGAGGGCGGTCCAATTCACAGACATGTTGTTTCCCGTCGGGGCCTAAGCAGCCCTGCATGGCTAAAGCCACGATTGTTTTTGCTTTTCCCAAGCTAAAACGATGCTGCCGAACGTCGGCCAGTGTAAGCAAGCTCGGGAGAGGCCGCTTGGCGAAGCGGTGGTGAAACGCTTGACCGGCGTCAGCGCGTGATGAAATAGACGAACGCCGTAAGGGCGGCGGTGATCACGACCCACGCCATCTGATAGGCGTAGAAGAACGGAAAACCCAGGATCACCGGATCCGCCGTGTTGTAGAACGGCACCCAGAGGACGGCGGGGTAGGGCAGCAGAAGCAAGAGGTGCCAAGGCGATAAATCACCGCGTCGCACGTTTGCAGCGAGACTGTCGTCCACTTCGCAACCCTCCCGATCTTTGAGATCATTGTACAAGAGAGCGGTCGTCGGGGGCAACCGCGTCCAAGGCCGGGTTAACAGAAGGTCGAGCAGATGGCTGCCTCGCATTGGCCGACCGAGCTGCGCCTGAAGGAGAGCGGGCGGGTCTTGAGCGTCGCCTTCGACGAGGCGTGCTTCGACCTCCCGGCCGAGTACCTGCGGGTTCTGAGTCCGAGTGCCGAGGTTCAGGGCCATTCGGCGGCCGAACGCAAGACCGTCGGCGGCAAGCGGAATGTCGCCATAGCGGCGATCGAGGCCGTGGGTCACTACGCCGCCAAGCTCGTCTTCGACGATGGCCACGACAGCGGCCTCTATACCTGGGATTACCTCTACGCACTCGGCCTGAACCAGGACCGCGAGTGGGCCGATTACCTCGCCGCTCTCGAGCGCAAGTCGCTCTCGCGGGATCTGCCCGGGCAGCGGTAGCGGCGGCACCTGCTGCCTACGACAAGGACCGGGCGAGCCCGGTCTCTCGCGTTGGAAAAGGACGCTCAGGCTCAGCGCTCGACCACCGCGCGGGTGCCGATCTTGACGCGCTGGTAGAGGTCGACGACGTCGGCGTGCGTCATCCGGATGCAGCCCGACGACACGGCCTGGCCGATCGAGTCGGGTTCGTTGGACCCGTGGATGCGGTACATCGTATTGCCGAGGTACATGGCCCGGGCGCCAAGCGGGTTTTCGAGGCCGCCTTCCATGTGCTTGGGCAGGTCCGGCCTGCGCTTGATCATTTCAGGCGGCGGCGTCCAATCCGGCCCAGCAGATGGCGGTTAAACCCTGAACCTTCAAC
>CAXSEU010000387.1:0-3594 GCA_964236485.1 uncultured Lichenihabitans sp.
GGAATGACGGGCACCGCCTGTGGGACGGCCCGGATCGTCTCGTACAGCGGCTTTGGGTTTGAACCAAACGCAGGGGGGCGCTCCAGATCGATCCTTGCCGGGCCGCTTGAGCACGCCGGGCCGTCCTGGAAACGCGGCTTCGGGACAAACCCGTGAAGGTGCTTGCCTTTTCGATCTGGCCCCGATCGGCAACAGCATCACACGGCCCGGAACTCGGCTGCCGCAACCTTTGGCCCGGCCGTAATTCGAACGCATTTCCAAGGCGAAACAGGCATGACAGGGAAGACCAATCTTTGTTCCCTGACGCGCCACCCTGGAAAGATCGCGCCCGCTTAAGCCTTCGGAAAGCCTCCGCACACAGGATCACCGGGGTTAAGAGGTTTCGATCCGAAGATCCTGTATCGAGCGTCGCCGGCGAGACGTCGAGTGCTGCGTGAGTGGTGAAATCCTTGGCTGATGTTCCAGGAACGGCGAAGTCCAGTCACGTCAGCCGGTTTCTGCGCGGCGCACGTGTCGGAGTCGCTGCCGTGAGCGTCATCGCCTTGGCCGCGTGCGCGGCGCCTCCAACGCGCACCGGTTCGGTCGGCGGGCGCCACTACGATCCCAAGCTCGGCGTCTTCGCGAGCCCACGCGTGATCGCCGAAGGCGAGCCCGTGCCGCGGGGTGGCGGGAGCTATCTGATCGGACGTCCCTATACGATCGGGGGCCGCGCCTATTATCCGAGCGAGCGTCCCGACGGCTATACGGCGGTCGGCATGGCCTCTTGGTATGGCGACGCCTTCCACGGCCGTCGCACCGCCAACGGCGAAATCTTCGATAAGAACTCCATCACGGCAGCTCACCCGACCCTTCCGCTACCGAGTTATGTGCGCGTGACGAACACCGGCCCTACCATGGCGGACGCGTCATGGACGTCTCGCAACGCGTCGCGGAATCCCTCGACTTCAAGGGCGCGGGGACTGCGCGCATCAAGGTGGAATATGTGGGCCGCGCCAGCCTGAAAGGGTCGGACGACGACAAATTGTTGGCGACCTTGCGGATCGATGGCGGGCCCGCCTCGCTCGATGGTGGCCCCGCCGAGGAGACGATGCTGGCCAGCGACGCTCCGCCGGACGCCCCTGAACCGAGGCCGCCGCCACGGGAAACGCTGGCACAGGTTCAGCGCTCGCCCCGCCCGGAAACCGACTTCGCCATCGACGCGGTACAGGATCCGCTGCCTCCACGACGGCGCCTGGCCTCGCCGGTGCCGCCGCAACGGCCCTACGATGTCAGCGTCGGCGAAGGCTCGTTGCTCGCCTCCGGAAGGGCTGATGCACCCCGAGCCTTCGACGCGAGGGCGGCGTCACGTCCCGGCGTTCGGCCCTTGGTATCGTTCGCTCCGATCGAAACTGCCGCAAAGACCGGGCCTGCTCAATCCGACGATTGAGTCGGGCTTGAAAAAAACAGGCGTTCAAGCGCGGCCCGCGAACGGCACAGCCTTGGACATCACACGAGAGAGCACCTGACAATGGTTCGTCCGCTGACCCGCCTTGGCCTTGCCCTCGCATGGCTCGTGGGGCTGATGGTCCAGGTCTCGGCCGCCGGGCCGCCGAACGCGCCGGGCGACAGTTTCCAGACCATCGCTCCCTTCGCGCTCCTCGTCGACGCGGACTCAGGCACCGTATTGTTCGAGAAGAATGCCGACACATTGATGTCGCCGGCGTCGACCACCAAGATCCTGACCGCCGAGGTCGTTTTCCACGAGCTGAAAGAGGGCCGTCTCAAGCTCGACGATGAGTTCGTGGTGTCTGAAAACGCCTGGCGGCGTGGAGGCGCGTCCTCGGGCGGGTCCTCGATGTTCGCCGTGCTGAACAGCCGGATCAGGATCGAGGATCTGATCCGCGGCCTGGTGATCCAGTCCGGCAACGATGCAGCGATCACGCTGGCGGAGGGGGTCGCCGGGTCCGAGGACAGTTTCGCCGCCCTGATGACGCGCCGGGCGCGCGAACTGGGAATGACGAGATCCACCTTCAGCAACCCGTGGGGCAGGGGGGATCCCGGCCAGAAGGTGACGGCACGGGAGATGGCCCTGCTCGCCAACCATGTCATTCACACCTACCCGGAATATTATCGCTACTTCGGGGAGCGTGAATTCACCTGGAACCGTATCCGGCAGCTCAATCGGAACCCGCTTCTCACGATGAACATCGGAGCGGACGGCCTCAAGACCGGAGACATCGCCGAGAGTGGTTTCGGTCTCGTCGGCTCGGCGGTCCAGAACGGCGAGCGGCTGATCGTCGTCCTCAATGGCCTCAAGACCGCACGGGACCGCGCCAGCGAAGCCTCCAAACTGCTGAGTTGGGGCTTCAGGTCATTCGAATCGAAATCGCTCTACGGTCCGGACGAGGTCGTCGGCTCGGCGAAGCTCTACGGGGGCACGCAGGGGGAAGTGCCCTTGGCGTCGAAGAAAGCCGTGACGCTGCTGGTTCCCCGCGGATCCACCGAGAAGCTTACGGGCAAGATCGTCTATACGGGGCCGTTGCGCGCTCCGGTGGCCAAGGACATGCAGGTGGGCGAGTTGAAGATCTATCGTGGCTCCGCCGAGATCCTGTCGACGCCCCTGCACACGGCGGCGGGCGTCGAGGTCGGCTCACTGCCGCGCCGAGCCATCGACGCGGGGGTGGAGCTTGTCACCTCCGCCGTGCGCCAGAACTTCACCAGACATTGATGGCCGAGGAGACGCGGGGCGGCTTCATCACGCTGGAAGGCGGGGAGGGGGTCGGCAAATCGACCCAGGTGAAGCGCCTTGCGGCGCGCCTTTGGGCCTGCGGCCGGGAAGTCGTCGCGACGCGGGAGCCCGGTGGATCTTCCCGGGCCGAGCGGATCAGGACCGCGATCCTTTCCGGCCAAGTGGCGCCGCTCGGCCCATCCGCCGAGGCACTGATGTTCGCCGCGGCTCGCCTCGACCACGTCGATACCCGGATCCGGCCGGCGATCGAACGGGGCGCCTTCGTCATCTGCGACCGCTTCATCGACTCGACCCGCGCCTATCAGGGCACTGTGGGCGATGCCGATCCCCTCTTGATCGCCGCACTCGAGCGCGTGGCGATCGGCTCCGTCCGCCCCGACCTGACGATCCTGCTCGACCTCGCGCCAGCGCTGGGTCTGGCTCGCGCGAGGGAACGACGGCGGGCAGACGAGGTCCCGGACCGGTTTGAACGAGAGGACGAAGACTTCCACGAAAGACTCAGGGCTGCGTTCCTTCGCATCGCGGCGCGGCAGCCGGAGCGGATGCGGGTCATCGACGCGGCCCCGGCTCCCGAGACCGTCGCGCAAGCGATCTGGGACGCGACGCTCGAACGCTTCCCCGGCCTCGTCCTCGCCGCCGCTTCCACCGCGAAAGGCGGATCCGCATGAGCACGGGGACGCGCGAGCCGGCTGAGAGCGACCGCTTGGCAGATTTTCCGCATCCACGGCAGACGAACGGCCTCATCGGACAGTCCGGTGCCGAGGGAGAACTGCTCGAGGCCTATCGAGCCGGCCGGCTTCCTCACGCCTGGGTGATCGGCGGCCCCTCGGGTATCGGCAAGGCGACCCTGGCCTGGCGCTTCGCAC
>CAXSEU010000388.1:0-3579 GCA_964236485.1 uncultured Lichenihabitans sp.
ATTCATGCGATCAGAAGAATCAGGAGTAATACCCTGTGATGTCAAGGATGTAATCGCACGTCTGGTAGTTGAAAACGTTGATGAAACCATAACCGGTCGTCGATGTCATGCCAACCACGATCGCCAGGACGAGAGCGACGAGGAACTGCAATCGCACGAAGCGCCGCCCATATGGAAGGGACGGCGATGCCTCGTGGAAGGTCGATGCGCAAGGGCTCTGGAAGGCAGGATGATGGTGCAAGAGGCGGTCTCGCTCGATGATGTTCACGTCAGCCTGGGGCGAGGTGTGGCGCGTGTCCACATCCTCAAAGGCGTCAGCCTGACGATCGGTTCCGGCGAGGCGATCGGTCTCACGGGTCCCTCCGGATCGGGCAAATCGACGCTGCTCGCGGTGCTTGCGGGGCTCGAGCGCCCGGAGCGCGGCCGGGTCACGATCGCTGGAACCCGGATCGACGGACTTGACGAGGACGCCCTGGCCCGTTTTCGCGGAGCCAGGATCGGCATCGTGTTTCAGTCTTTCCACCTCATCCCGACCATGACGGCGCTCGAGAATGTCGCGGTGCCGCTTGAGCTGGCTGGCCGTCGCGATGCCCTCGACCGTGCCGCGTCGGAACTGCGGCAGGTGGGTCTCGGCGAGCGGCTGAGTCACTACCCGGCGCAACTGTCTGGCGGCGAGCAGCAGCGGGTCGCCCTGGCTCGGGCCCTTGCGCCCGATCCCTCGATCCTGGTGGCGGACGAGCCGACCGGCAACCTCGACGAGGCCACGGGCGCCGCCGTGATGGATCTGATCTTCGAGCAGCGTCGCCGGCGCGCCACGACGCTGGTGCTCGTCACCCACGATCTGGGACTCGCGGCGCGCTGCGACCGCATCGTTCGGCTGCGATCAGGTCGCCTTGAGGCCGATGTGGATCAGGATTCGAAGACCTCCCCCCGCGCCGTGGCAACCCGGTGACGGCCGCGGCGGCGCCTGCGGGCCGGAGGGCCGTTCCCGTCCTGCCGGTCGCCATTCGGCTCGCCTTGCGGGATCTCCGGGGCGGCCTCGGCGGATATTGGGTTTTCCTGCTGTGCATCGGGCTCGGGGTCGCGGCCATCGTGGGAGTCGGATCGATCTCCGGCAGCCTCGGTGACGGACTGGCTCGCGAGGGGCGCACCATTCTCGGGGGCGATATGTCGGCCTCGAGCGTGTCGCAACCGATCCCGGCCCCGGCCCTCGACTATCTTCGCGCGCAAGGACCCGTCTCGGTCGTGATCTCGACGAGGGCCATGGCGCGGCGCGGCGCCGACAAGGCGGCACTGGTCGACGTCAAGGCCGTGGACGACCGATATCCCTTGTCCGGGGCCGTGGTGCTGGAGCCCGGCGGAGCGCTTGGCGGAGCGCTTGGCGAAGCGCTTGGCGAAGCGCTTGGCGAAGCGCTGGCCGAGCACGACGGCGCCTGGGGTTTGGTGGCCGAGGATACGGTGGCGCAGCGGCTCGATCTTCACACGGGTGATCGCCTCACCATCGGCACGGGCGTGTTCGAACTCCGTGCCCTGCTCGCAAGCGAGCCTGACCGATTGGCGGGCGGCCTTGCCTTCGCGCCGCGTGTGATGATGAGCGACAAGGCCCTGCAGGCGTCCGGGATGATGCAGCCCGGATCCCTGGCCAAATGGACGGCCCGCGTCGATCTCGGCGGGCCCGACCGCGTGAACGACGACGCGCTGGCCCGCGTCGTGGCGGCGACCAAAGCCGCCTTTCCCGAGGTCGGCTGGGAGATCAAGACGCGCCAATCGGTCTCCCCGGAGTTCGACCGGAACCTCGCCCGCTTCACCCAGTTCCTCACGCTGGTGGGGTTGACGGCGCTGGTCGTCGGGGGCGTCGGCGTCGCCAACGCCGTGCAGGCCGCGATGCAACGCAAGCAAGCCAGCCTGGCGACCTTGAAGGCGCTCGGCGCACCGGGACACGCGGTCTTCGCCATGGGGCTCGTGCAGGTGCTTCTCGTTGCCGGAATCGGCATCGCCGCGGGACTGGCGGCCGGCGCGGCCCTCCCCTTCGTGGCCGCGGCGGCTTTCGGCACCCTCATTCCGTTCCCGCTTGTGCCGTCGATCCACCCGGGCGTGCTCGGGATCGGCGCCCTCTACGGTGTGCTGGCGACCCTGGTCTTCTCGCTCGGCGCGCTGGGACGCTCCCACGACGTTCCGGTCTCGGCCCTGTTTCGCGGCGCAACCGCCTTCGAGCCGACGCGGCTGCGGCTGCCTTACGGGTTGGCGCTCGGAGCGTCGCTTCTGGCGCTTGTCGGCGTCGCGGTCGGGTTCTCGTCCGATCACCGGCTGGCCGCCTATTATGTCGGTGCGACGCTGGTGGCATTCCTGTTGCTGCGCGCCGTCGCCTATGGGTTCGCTGCGCTGGCGCGCGCCCTCCCCCACCCGCGCTCCGTCGCGCTGCGCCTCGCCCTCGCCAACATCCATCGTCCCGGAGCCCTCACCCCGGCGGTGGTGCTCTCGCTCGGGCTCGGACTGACCCTGCTCGTGACCTTGAGCCTCATCGACGACAACATCCATCGGCAGGTCGATCAAGGCCGACCCGGCGTCACGCCGAGCTTCTTCTTCGTCGACATCCCAAACCGGGAGGCGCAGGCCTTCGGCAGCTTCGTCAAGGCGCAGGCACCTGGGGTTCTCCTGGACGAGGTTCCCATGATGCGCGGGCGGATCGTGGCGCTGAATGGCATCGCGGCCGACACCGTCAAGGCGGCGGAAGGGGCCGCCTGGGTGCTCGAAGGCGACCGGGGCATCACCTATGCGGACGCAGTGCCGCCGGGATCGCGGGTCGTGGAGGGCGAATGGTGGCCGACCGGCTACGGGGGGGAACCGCTGGTCTCCTTCGACCGGGAGATGGCGGACGGCCTCGGGCTGAAGCTTGGCCAGACGGTGGGCGTCAACGTGCTCGGCCGCACCATCACGGCAAGGATCGCCAATCTGCGCAAGATCGATTGGCAGTCCATGGGCATCAATTTCGTGATGGTCTTCTCGCCCAACAGCTTCGCCGGCGCGCCCCACATGGTGCTGGCGACGGCGGCTTTCCCCGGTGAGGGGGACCGGGTCGGCGACGCGGCTCTCGCGAGGGCTGTCGGCGACCGCTTCCCGACGATCACTACCGTCCGGGTCAAGGACGTGCTGGAGGCCATCGGGGCACTGTTGAACAAGCTCGCCGTGGCGATCCGGGCGGCGTCCGCCGTTACGATCTCGGCCTCGGTGCTGGTCCTCGCGGGCGCGCTCGCGGCCGGCCGCAGGGCTCGGGTCTACGACGCCGTGGTGCTGAAGGTGCTTGGCGCGACGCGCCGGCAGTTGTTCGCGGCTTTCCTCCTGGAATACGGCATTCTGGGCTTCGGTACCGCCTTCTTCGGCATCGCGGCCGGCGCGGCGGCGGCTTACGCGGTCATCGAACATGTCATGCATTTCGATTTCACGCTGACCTGGATGCCGGCCTTGCTGGCCGCGGGCGCATCCCTGATGGTGACGGTGGGGCTCGGCCTCGCGGGCACCTGGAGAATCCTTGGGCAAAGCCCGTCGGCCTACCTGCGGGAGCCTTGACCGGCGTGCGCC
>CAXSEU010000389.1:0-1567 GCA_964236485.1 uncultured Lichenihabitans sp.
GCGGGCCAGGTTCTGGCCTGCCGACGCGCATGTCATCGGCAAGGACATCACCCGCTTTCACGCCATCTACTGGCCGGCGTTCCTCATGTCGGCCGAGATCCCGCTGCCGAAACAGATCGTGGTTCACGGCTTCCTGTTCAACCGCGGCGAGAAGATGTCGAAGTCTGTCGGCAATGTCATCGGCCCGGCGACCCTTGCAGCCGACTACGGGGTCGATCCGCTGCGGTATTTCCTCCTGCGGGAGGTTCCGTTCGGGCAGGACGGAAACTATTCGCATGAGGCGATCGTCAACCGAATCAACGCGGATCTCGCCAACGACCTCGGCAACCTGGCGCAGCGCTCGCTCAGCATGATCGCGAAGAACTGCGGCGGGGTCGTGCCGCCCCCTGGCGCGTTCCTGCCGGCCGATCTGGAGATTCTCGCGGAAGCCGATGCGCTGCCGGAGCGCGCCCGCGGCGCGATGGAAGGTTTCGCGCTGCACGAGTGGCTGGCGCAAACCTGGAGGGTCGTCGGTGCGGCCAACCGGTATTTCGCGACCGAAGAACCCTGGATCAAGCGCAGGACCGACCCGGATCGGATGGGAACGATCCTCTACGTGACCGCCGAGGCCCTGCGCGGCATCGCCCTTCTGGTCCAGCCCGTCATGCCTTCGTCGGCCGGCAGGCTGCTCGACCTCCTCGGCATCCCACCCGACGAGCGCAGCTTCGCCTTCGCGGGGCGGGAGCATCGCCTGCGCGCCGGCACGCCCCTGCCGCCGCCGAGCGTCATCTTTCCCCGCTACGTCGAGCCGGACGCGGCCACGCCGAGCGCTTGATGCTCACCGATAGCCACTGCCACCTCGACTTTCCTGAATTCGAGCCGGACCTGCCGGCGGTGCTCGACCGCGCCCGAGCCGCAGGCGTGCGCCGCTTCATCACCATTTCGACCCGCATCTCCCGGGTAGCGGCCGTGAAGGCCATCGCCGACCGGTTCGAGGACGTCTTCTATACCGTCGGCACCCATCCGCATCAGGCCGCAGAGGAGCCGGACATTTCCGCTGAACGCGTGGTCGAACTTGCACGAGACCCCAAATGCGTTGGGATCGGCGAGGCCGGACTTGACTATCACTACGACTATGCGCCGCGCGAGGTCGCCGCCAAGGTGTTTCGCACCCATATCGCCGCGGCGCGGATGAGCGGATTGCCGCTCGTCATCCATGCCCGCGACGCCGACGCGGACGTTGCCGCCATCCTGGTCGAAGAGATGGAGCAGGGGGCTTTTAAGGCGGTGTTTTGTTGTTTCATTTCGTCGAGATCCCTAGCGGAGACCGGGCTGTGGCTGGGTTTGTACGTCTCCTTCTCGGGCGTCGTGACATTCAACAATTGCGCTGCCCTGCGCGAGATCGCCGCCGCCGTTCCGATCGATCGCATCCTGGTGGAGACCGACGCGCCGTTCCTTGCGCCCGTCCCGCGGCGTGGCAAGCGCAACGAACCCGCTTTTGTCGCGCATACGGCGCGGATCGTGGCAGGGCTCAAGGGCGTCGACGAGGCTGCGTTCGCGGCGCTCACGACGGCCAATGTCGAGCGCC
>CAXSEU010000389.1:1577-1925 GCA_964236485.1 uncultured Lichenihabitans sp.
ACAAGATCACCTCGCCACCGACGTCGGCTCCATGACCGGGCGGATCACCATCCTGGGCTGCGGTTCGTCGGGCGGCGTGCCGCGGATCGGGCAGGGATGGGGGGCTTGCGATCCCGCGGAGCCCAAGAACGCCCGCCTCCGCTGTTCGATCCTCATCGAACGGCTCGCGGCGGACGGCGGTCGCACAACGGTCCTGGTCGACACCTCGCCCGATCTGCGTCAGCAACTTCTGGCGGCTCGAACGACGCATCTCGATGCGATCATCCTGACCCACCCTCATGCCGACCATACCCACGGCATCGACGATGTCCGCGCCATGGTGCTGCACATGAAAAGGAGGATCAGCCT
>CAXSEU010000389.1:1955-3564 GCA_964236485.1 uncultured Lichenihabitans sp.
GCGCGAGGTCCGCTCCAAATTCTCCTACATCTTCGAGACGCCGGCGGGCAGCCTCTACCCGCCCCTGCTCGATGCCAGGCCGATCACGGCGGGTCAACCGCTGCATTTCGGCGGCGCCGGCGGGCCCGTGGACGTGACGGCGTTCGAGCTCGACCACGGCGAGATCAGGGCGCTCGGTCTCCGGGTGGGCGATGTCGCCTACACGCCCGATCTCAACCGCGTCCCGGAAGCCGCGGAGCCGTTGCTGCGAGGCCTCGACTGCTGGATCGTGGATGCCCTGCGCTACAAGCCGCACCCGAGCCACTTCTCCTTGTCCGAGGCCTTGGCGGCCATCGATCGGTTCAAGCCGCGTCGCGCCATTCTCACCAACCTCCACAACGATCTCGACTACGCGACGCTCGCGGCCGAGGTCCCGGCCGGCGTCGTACCGGCCTTCGATGGCATGGTGCTGACCCTGGATTGGCCGAGCCCTTGAGGGCGCAAGCCCTGCGGCGCTTCGAGGACGGCCGATAGCGACCATAACCTTGAGGCACCTCCCCCTCAACGCCTACTTGAGTTCCATAATATAGATTATGCGAATCTGCGGCGTCCAGAAAGCCCAGTATGGATGGCAGCCCGGCAACTCCTTCGCCCCACCCGCTCGGACGGGTGCAGGCTCACAGTCGCTTAGATTTGCTGTGGCGGGCCTCCCGGAAATCGCCTATCCTATCGGCGAGCCGCGGGACTCGCGGAGTGCCCGTTGCTCACTGCTGACGGGAACGGCGCAACGGCGGGATCGTGTCTTCCCTGTGCTGGACGCTTGCACTTGCGTGACGGCGTCTTTGCTTTTGCCCGAAGATATGTCAAGGGATCGTCGTATCCTTGTCGTATCGAAAGGTTCGTCACAGGTGTCGCGGTGGTGGAACTCCCCTATACCGGAAATTGGTGCCGATTTTTAGAGCAAGCACGACGTGTTGAAACGGGCAGACGGGTATCAGGCAGAGACGAGCGGGCGAAATGAGCAAAGGTAGAGATTTCCGGGGACCGAGAAAGCGTGGTTTCGACGACGATATGCCGTCCCCCTACGAGACAAGGCCGCAGCGCCCTGCTGCCCGTCCCTTCGGCAGCCCAAGCGGCGGAGGATTCGGCGGTGGTGACATGATGTCGGCCCCCCCGGCGGGCCCCTCGGTCGACGCCGTGGTGAAGTGGTTCAAGGCCGATAAAGGCTTTGGCTTTGTCGAACTTGCGAATGGCTCGGGCGACGCCTTTTTGCACATCGGTGCCATCCAGGCCGCCGGCTATGAGACTGTCCCACCAGGAGCCAAGCTGAAGGTCATGGTCGGCAACGGCGCAAAGGGCGCACAGGTGACGCGTGTCTTGGAAGTCGATACGGCGGGGGCCGTCGAGCGGGCGCCCGCCCCCTCCTTTGACAGCCCCCCCCCCGCTCGTCGCGCGCCCGATCCCTCGACCGCGGTCGAGGTGTCCGGCAAGGTCAAATGGTTCGACGACACCAAGGGTTTCGGCTTCGTTTCGAGCAACGATGGCGGCAAGGACATCTTTGTCCACATCTCGATCTTGGGACCCGCTGGACTGTCCCATCTGGCCGAGGGTCAGGGGGTGGCTATGCGCG
>CAXSEU010000390.1:0-3553 GCA_964236485.1 uncultured Lichenihabitans sp.
GTCCTCCTGCCTCAACACGCTCCCGATCGCAACGTGGGCTCGGGGCTTCGCTTACGAGCGGACGGCATCACCTACGCAGAGCGTAGTAGCTTGCGCTCAAAGCTTCTCCGTTGATTAGATCAGGATACGTTCCACCTCGTCGAGGCTCATCTCGTCGCGGCGCCGATCATAGAGCTGGGTCGTTCGCGTCGAAGCGTGGTTCGCCATGGCGGCCGCTTTCTCGAGCGTGCCGCCGTTCTTCAAATAAGCCGTGATGCCGGTCGCGCGGAACGTGTGATTGCCGACCTTGGTGTCGATTCTGGCCGCAAGCGCGCGGCGCCCGATCATCGCGTAGGCGTTGGCTTGGGGCAGGGGCGTCGTGCTGAGCCGGCCGGTGCCTCGGCCGAAGGTGCGGAACAACGGCCCCTTGGGGTCGGAGGCGAGCCCGCACCCGTCGATATAGGCGTGCAGGTAGCTGTCGAGGTTGTGGTGGCACGGCATCTCGTGCCGCTTGCCGCCCTTCTCGTTCAACCGCACCCAGAGCCGCCGGTTCTGCGTGAACACGTCCTCGACCTTCATGCCGAGCGCCGCGCCGACCCGGGCGAAGGAATATACCATCAGCCCGATGAGTGCCCGGTCGCGCAACCCGGCCGGCGTCGTCACGTCGATTGCGTCGAGCAGCTGGCGCGCCTCCTGGGGGTCGAGCACGGGCGTCTTGCCGACCTTGGCCGAGTGGCTTGGTCCCCGCACGGCCGAGGCCGGGTTGAAGGGCAGCACCCCGCCCGAGGCCAGCCAGTCGAACAGGCGACGGATCGCCGCCAAGCGCTGCTTGACGGTCGGGGCCGATCGCGCGCGGCCCAGCTCCTCGACGTAGGCCGCGACATGCAACGACGCGACCTCGGTGATCGATGTCACCCCATGCGCCTCGATCCAGGCCAGGAAGTCGGCGACGGCGCGCAGGTAGGAGCGCCTTGTGTTCGGGTTCCGGATCTGCCCGGCGAAGAATTCCAGGAAGCGGTAGGAGGCACGCTCGCCCGCCGCTGCGATCAGGGCAGGGACGCGAGATCCGGCAAGAGTGACAAGCTGGTTCATGCCACCTCGCGCAAGGGCAAGGCCCGGTGCTGGCGCTGTTCCCACGTCCCGATCAGGAAGAGCGCGAGCGACCCCGCGGCATTGACGGACAGGCGCGCGATCCTGGCATCGAGCCGACGGAAGCCCTTCTCGCGGCCGTGCGCGTCGCCGCCATGGGTGCGCAGCGCGCCGATGCCCTTGGCTACGGATGTCAGGCCGCCGAGAACCTGGCGCACGTCGGCCTCGATCTCAGGCGGCAGGTTGGTCTTGCCGGGAGAGAGACCAAGAGGCTCCTGCACGGCGCGGATCAGGCCATCGATATCCTTCTTCGGCGGTAGCGGTAGGCCGAGCTCGATCAGGATCGAGCGGCACACGGACTCGATCAGCGAGCACGCGGCCGTGATCGTGTCCTCGGGATCGTCGGATAGGCCCTTCTGCGCCCGCGCGATATCCCGCTGCACGGTGTCGAAATCGAGCACGGCGGTCTTCTCGGCAACGGCGCTGACGATCGCTCCTGATGCCGCCCGGGTGACCAGCTCCGGCTTACCGCCCACGACGGAAATGGCGTGTCCGTCCGCCTCGAGGGCCGCGTTCAGTCGAGCGAGCACGGCTTGGCCCTTCGCCGGATCGTCCAGATAGTCGCGGGGATCGGCAACGCGCACGAGGACGCGGGTGAGCGCGTCAGGATCCTGGATCGCAACGGAGCGAAGGAACTCCATCGTAGTTGGAACCCGGGACGACGATCCGACACGCATGTCGAGGCCGCAGTCCAGGAAGAATTGCTCGATCTCCGGGCCCGAGCGATAGCGACCGATCGGAGGCTGATTGTCGTTGGGTCTGCCGCCGGTGATGACATCCACCAGCGCCTTGAGGACGAAAGGCGAGAACGAGGTCATGGCGCCCGGTCCTTGTCCTCGGCCGGCAGGATAGAGGCCAGCTCCGCTTCGAGCTCGATCCTGTAAAGCAAGGCCAGGACGCCGATCTGTGACCCTACCGTCGCCCGCAGCTCGCCCAGCGCGGTGAAGAAGCCGGCATGGTCGCCGTGGCGACCAAGATTGCCGCTCAGGTTCCGGAACTCGGGACGGGGCTCGTCGAGAAATCGTCGGCACGCGGCCCGGATCGCGCGGATCGCGCCCGCAGCCTGGGACTGCTCGTCGAGGTTGGCCAGGCTTTGCGTGCATTGCTGACGGATGGCATGCACCGAGTGTCCCACGTCGCCTTCGACCTCCAGCTGATAAGGCTGGTACAGCACCCGGCGATCCTCAAGAAAGGTCAGGAGCGCGCGCACGGTGTCGCGCTCGGCCGCAGGCGGGTCCCATGACAGCCCGAAGATGGTGTCGAAAAGCCCGTGACCCGCCGGGCGATGTCGACGAGGGACAGGCGGGGATGAAGGGGTCGGCTCATGCTTCTCTCGGCTGTCGGAGCGTGTGATAAAGGATATTATCATATGTGGGGGGGGGGGTTGGGAGCGACCTCCTTCGGTTTTGCATAGAGACACAAAGGACAACTCTACGTCGCTCGGGAGCGGTGATCACCTCGCGTAGCGGTCGATTTCCCGCAGATATACTTCCTGCTTGAGGGAGCTTCGCGAACGACACGGAATATCAGGTTCGCTCAGTAGAGGCGACCGGGGCACGTCTTGTCATATCCGGTGAGACGGGCGGGGGTGGCCCCAACTTCCGTGCGGAGTTCGCGCCTGGCCGCAGAATCACCTTCGACGGCAATGGCGCCGATCCGCAGGTTGATCCCTGCCTATAGTAGCTGCCAAGCGCCGATGCTGCACGCCGCAGTTGCTCACACTCTCACCATGATCCATGATCCTCTCGGATTCACGCCGGGAGGTTGTCCATGCGCTTCACGATCGCCGCCGCCTTGATCGCCCTCGGCGGCTCGGTGTTCTCTGCCTCGCTTGGGTGGGCCGCGGCTCAATTTCCGAACACCTATCAAGGCGTTTGGAATACCGCAGGGGGCGGAACTTCGGGGGCGGGTGGAGCACTAGAATGTAAAGCATCTGATTTCAACGAGCACACGAATGATGGTCTCGTTTCCATTGCAAAAGGATCAGTGCGATACTGGGAGTCTGGTTACGATCTTTCCTCAATTACCGAGACTAATCTCGGCACGATTAATCTAGCAATGTCATGTGGTGGGGAAGGGGAAAGCTATAAAACACGTGAAACATGGGTTGTGCAGAGATTTGAGGGTAAGGACGTTCTCGTTATGACGATCCTAAGCCGGTAAGCATCTCTCTCTATGTTCGGTGTCATCGACATGAAGTCATACGTTTTCTCAGGCCTATTCACGGCTGCTGTCGTCGCGCTGGCAATTCCTGCCTTAGCCTCTGGCACCATCTATTATGGCTCACGCACGGGCATGATGGTCGACGTCGTTTCGATGTCCGGCCTGGACACGGCGCGTGCTGTCATTCACACCCGGCATACCCGAGCCAACGCGATCGCGTTCTGCCGCGACTATGTCGGCAAGATTACGACTGGCTACATCC
>CAXSEU010000391.1:0-3550 GCA_964236485.1 uncultured Lichenihabitans sp.
ACAGCGAATCACACGACAGCCAAACCACCCAGCCCTTTTTCAGCGACCTGCTAGAACTCCGCCCAGTTCTCGTCGGGGGCTGGGTCGGCCTTCCGGGCGGCGCCGCCGCGTCCGGCGCTCTTCATCATGGTGGCGGCGTACGGACGGGCGGCAGGCCTGGCGGAACGGGCAGGCGGGCGGCGGGCCGCCTCCGTGTTCGCCTGTTCACCGACCTTGAAGCGGCCGACGAGGCGGGAGAGCTCTTCCGTTTCGCGCGCCAGGGCGTGGCTGGCGGCGGTCGATTGCTCGACCATCGCGGCGTTCTGCTGGGTCACCTGGTCCATCTGGTTGACGGCGGTGTTGACCTGGTCGAGCGCCGTGGCCTGCTCCTGCGCAGAGGCGGCGATCTCGGCCACGATGCCGTTGATCTCAGCGACCTGGACGACGATGCGCTCCAGCGCCCTGCCGGTCTCGGCCACAAGGTCGACGCCCTGCCCGACCTGGTGGCTCGAGGAGGAGATCAGCGCCTTGATCTCCTTGGCAGCGTCGGCGGAGCGCTGCGCCAAGGCCCGCACCTCCGAGGCCACCACGGCGAAGCCGCGCCCCGCGTCGCCGGCCCGCGCCGCCTCCACCCCGGCATTCAACGCCAGGAGGTTCGTCTGGAAGGCGATCTCGTCGATGACTCCGATGATCTGACCGATCTGCCCCGAGGACCTTTCGATCCCCGCCATGGCCTCGACCGCCTGGCGCACCACCGCGCCCGAATGTTCGGCGTCGAGCTTGGCGGTGCCCACCACCTCTCGGGCGTGTTTGGCGCCTTCCGCCGTCTTGCGCACGGTGGCGGTAATCTGGTCGAGCGCCGCGGCGGTCTCTTCCAGGCTGGCGGCCTGCTGCTCGGTGCGGCGCGACAGGTCGTCGGCAGCCGACGAGATCTCGTCGGTGCCCGAGCGGATCGCCGAGGTGTTGCCGGTGACCACCGTCATGGTCTCCTGCAGCTTGCCCATGGCGCCGTTGAAGTCCGACCGAAGCTTCTCGTATTCGGCCGCGAAAGCCTCGTCGATCCGGAACACCAGCGTCCCGTCGGACAGTTCTTCGAGCCCGTGGGCGACCGCGTCGACCACCTGCCGCAGCTGGCGCGCCGCCTCGGCCTGAGCCGCCGCGTAGCGCACGCGCTCGGCCTCGGCCTCGGCGCCCGCGGAAGCCGTGGCGGCTTCGCTCTCCTTGAGTTTGAGGCCGTTCTCCTTGAAGACCTGGACAGCCTGGGACATCGCCCCGATCTCGTCGCGGCGCTCGCGCCCCTCGATCTCCACCGAAAGATCGCCCTCGGCCATCGCGCGCATCCGCGCCGCGAGACGGACCAGCGGGGCCGCGATCTTGACCGAGGAGATCCACAGCGAGAAGGCGCCGGCCACGATGACCGCCGCAAGACCGCTGACCACCAGAGTGATCAGCGCCCCGTCCGATTGGGCCCGCAGGTCGGCGGCCGCCTGGGCGTTCTCGGCCAGGAAGGCGTCGTTGAACGACACGATGTCGTCGGCCAGGGCGCGCGATTGCAGATCGATCGCCGCCGTCAGGCGGGCGGCTTCTGCCATCACGTCGAGTTCCGCCGCTTTGAGCCTGCTCCCGACAACCATCCCAGGGGTGTCAGCGCCCATCTTGATGGGCTTGCGCCCCAGGTCGGCAAGAGCCTGGAAGCGATCCTTGAACTTGGCGATCTCCGGTGCCTTGTCTGGAGCGAGAGTCTTCGCACCCTCCATCATGGCCTCGGCTCCGGCGATCACCTGCGGGTACCCCTCGATCGCCGCACGGCCCTCCGGCGAGTTGTCGTCGTAAGTTATCGCGCCGAGGACCGAGTATGGCACCATCGCGGTCAATCGGGCGGCGCGAATCATCTTGATCACCGCCCCGTTCCGCTGCTCGATGACGACCCCAGCCCTGCCGCTGATCGCCGAGAGTTCAAGGGCGCCGAATGCTGCCATGGCCAGGACCACGAGCGACATGATCCCGAGCGGGATGAGCGACTTCGTTCGCAACTTCAGGTTGTCGATCGACATCGGATTGCTCTCGTGTTGGGGGTCGGAGAGAGGCCCCTTGAGCGGCGCCAGGGGGTAGGCGAACAGAGTTACGCGGCAAAGACATGCCGAGGTTTGCGCCATGGAGACGAGCGTCGCCGCGTGCCGACGACAGTGCTGAGGATTCCGCCCAAGCACCGGGATCTTAAGGATAGCGGTGTGTTTTTAAGATCAGGTAAAGCTGTGAGGCGGGAATGCGCTCATCGGGCACGGTGCAACATCATGGCGCGTACCGGCAGCCCGGCACCGCGCCGCGGCTACCCGCCGACCAAGACCATGTCGTCCCGGTGCACCATCTCGGCCCTGCCGGTCGTGCCCAGGAGTGTTTCGATCTCGCGCGAGTTGCGTCCGAGCAGCCGGGCCGCATGGCCGGCGTCGTAGGCCACGAGGCCCCGGGCGACCTCCCGGCCGGCCGCGTCGAGGATGCGGACGCAGTCCCCGCGCGCGAAATCGCCGGCAAGGCCGGTGACGCCGGCCGGCAACAGGCTCGCCCCCTGCCGCAGCGCCTTCAGGGCGCCGGCGTCGATCGTGACCTGGCCGCTCGGCTCAAGGGATCCCCCGATCCAGACCTTTCGGGCCGCGACGGGGTTCTGCCCCGTCGTGAACCAGGTACAGGGGCCGCCATCCGCGATCCTCCCGACCGGGTGGAACACCCGCCCGTCGGCGATCACCATGGAGGTGCCGCCCGCGGTGGCGATCTTGGCGGCCTCGATCTTGGTCCGCATGCCGCCGCGCGACAAGGCCGACGCCGGGCCCCCCGCCATGGCCTCGATGGCGGCATCGATGCGGGACACGAGCGGAACCAGGACGGCGGCCGGATCCTCGGCGGGCGGTGCCGTGTAGAGCCCATCGATGTCCGAGAGCAGGATCAGCAGGTCGGCGCTGGCCATGGTGGCGACCCGTGCCGCGAGACGATCATTGTCGCCATAGCGGATCTCGCTGGTCGCGACGGTGTCGTTCTCGTTGATCACCGGCACCGCCTTCAAGGCCAGGAGCCGCGCCAGCGTCTCGCGGGCATTGAGGTAGCGCCGCCGCTCCTCCGTATCGCCCAGGGTCACGAGGATCTGGCCGGCCGTGATGGACCGTTCGGCCAGAACCTCGGCCCACAGGCGGGAGAGCGTGATCTGCCCGACCGCGGCCGCGGCCTGACTGTCCTCGAGCTTCAGGGTGCCGGGGGCGAGTTTCAGGATGGTGCGTCCGAGCGCGATGGCGCCCGAGGAGACGACCAGCACCTCGGCGCCGCTGCCATGCAGGACCGCGATGTCGTCGGCCAGCGTCTCCAGCCAGGCCCGTTTGGCGCGACCGGCGACCCGATCGACCAGCAGCGAGGAGCCCACCTTGATCACCACGCGGCGGAAACGCGCGAGTGACGGGATGGAGGTCGCCGACCCGTCGGGACCGAGATGGCGTAAGACAGGGCTGGCGCGAAGCTTGGTCATGATTGAGAGGGATGGAGCGGACGAAACTCCCGTCTCCATAAGCCATCGCTCGGGAAAGAC
>CAXSEU010000392.1:0-1197 GCA_964236485.1 uncultured Lichenihabitans sp.
CTAGAAGATCGAGCTAGAGCAGCGAGTCCGCGATCGTGGCCAGCCATCAGGGCTGCCAAGCGCTGAGGCCGACAAGGCCGACCCCCACGGCGCAGATCAGCAAAGCCAGCCGCGGCGCAAGGATCCGCGGCCTCATGGCGCCCAGCCGCACGAAGACGAAGGTGAAAACGCCGGCGGCCGCAATGGCCCCCAGGAGGCCGAGTTCCACCCAGGTCTGGAGGAAGATGTCGTGCGGATGGTTGTTCAGGATCTGCTCGTTATCGACACCCGGCGCGATGCCTTCCGGACGCGCGGCCTCCGAGACCTTGGAACTGGCGTTGAACCCGTGTCCCATGACCCAGCGATCCTGAATCCTGTCTTCGAAGGCCGACCAGATCCTCATGCGGTGCGCGGCATGCTCCTCGGCCAGCGCCGTCTCGACGCTGGAGGGCAGGAATTGCGACACGGCTCCGGTCCAAGGCGCCAGAAAAAGCAGCACGCTGACGAGGAAAAACGCGCCCGCAACCGCGACTCTGGGGGCAAGGCGTGCCAAGCCGCCGAAACACAGCGCCCCTATCAGTGCGAACCCGGGGGCACCCGAATGGGACACCACGATCCCCAAGACGGCGGCGGCGCCGAGGCCCAGCGCCAGGCGGCACCACCCACGGGCTGCGCAATAGGCGACGGCGGGCCAGAGCAACAGCACGGGCGGGATGGCGCTGCGCTTGAGGTCCCAGGCCTCGCCCCGCGCGTGGACCAAGGCGTGGATCGGCATCCCGAGCCGCTGCTCGAAGCAGATCAAGGTCGTTGCGCCGAAGATGCCCGCGATCAGCCATACGACGTCGCGATCCCGCGCCACGAGGGGCCAGGCGGCGGCCAGCATCAACGCCGAGGCAAGCTCCGGCAAGGCTTCGACGAGCCCCCGCCGGGTCATCGCCGGGTCGATGGTCCACGTCAGGCTGAAAAGGCAGACGAGGACGAAGGAAGCGACCAGGAGTGTCGTCGGGCGAAGAACGAGTTCCGAGTATCGCTCCCGCAGCGCTGGTCCATAGCCGGCTTCGTAGGCCGCAAGATTGGCGAGGATGGCCGCTGCCGCGAGGGTGGCTGGCGCCGACTTGTTGGCGACAGCCATGAGCATCGGCAGAATGGCGCCGAGCGCCACGCTGGCGAGGGTTGCCAGCGTCCGCGCCGCGGCGGGCAGCCTGTCTGCCGCATCCA
>CAXSEU010000392.1:1220-3535 GCA_964236485.1 uncultured Lichenihabitans sp.
GAGGCACGCTTCACACGATGGAACAACGCTCGACTTAGCCGGCCCTTCGGTTCCGCTTCGCCAAGGTGCGGAGTCGCAACGCGTTCAACTTGATGAACCCCGCCGCGTCGCGGTGATCGTAGGCAACGGCGCCTTCCTCGAAGGTGACGAGATCCTGGTCGTAGAGCGAGTAGGGGCTGGAGCGTCCCACCACGGAAGCACTGCCCTTGTAGAGCTTCAGGCGCACCTTGCCGCTGACCATCTCCTGGCTCTTGTCGATCATCAGTTGCAGCAACTCGCGCTCCGGCGAGAACCAGAAGCCGTTGTAGATGAGTTCCGCATAGCGGGGCATGAACTCGTCCTTGAGGTGCGCCGCGCCGCGATCCAGCGTCAATTGCTCGATGCCGCGATGGGCGAAGTAAAGGATCGTACCACCCGGCGTTTCGTACATGCCCCGGGATTTCATGCCGACGAAGCGGTTCTCGACGAGGTCGAGGCGACCGATGCCGTTCGCCCGGCCAAGATCGTTCAGACGCGCCAGCAGCGCCGCGGGACCGAGCTTTTCCCCGTCGACGTCAACGGGATCGCCACGCTCGAAGCCGATTTCGACGACCGTGGGTTTATCGGGCGCCTCCTCGGGCGACACGGTGCGCGAAAAGACGTAGTCCGGCACTTCGGCGGCCGGATCCTCCAGTACCTTGCCTTCGGACGAGACGTGAAGGAGGTTGACATCGACCGAGAAGGGTGCCTCGCCGCGCCTGTCCTTGGCGATCGGGATCTGGTTCTTTTCCGCGAAGTCCAGCAGTGCCGTGCGCGACGTCAGATCCCATTCGCGCCACGGGGCGATGACCTTGATGTCAGGCTCGAGCGCGTAATAGCTGAGTTCGAACCGGACCTGATCGTTGCCCTTGCCGGTCGCGCCATGCGCGACGGCGTCGGCCCCGACCCGGCGGGCGATCTCGATCTGCTTCTTGGCGATGAGCGGGCGGGCAATCGAGGTTCCGAGCAGGTAGAGGCCTTCGTACTGCGCGTTGGCGCGGAACATCGGAAACACGTATTCGCGCACGAATTCGTCGCGCAGGTCCTCGATGAAGATGTGCTCGGGCTTGATGCCGAGCAGGATAGCCTTCTGCCGGGCCGGTTCGAGTTCCTCGCCCTGGCCGAGGTCCGCCGTGAATGTGACGACCTCGCAGCCGTAGGTGGTCTGCAGCCATTTCAGGATAATGGAAGTGTCGAGCCCCCCGGAATAGGCGAGAACGACGCGGCGGATGGGGTGTTGGGGCTGCTGCATGTCCCGCGCGGACCGGTTGAACGCGAAGGTGATCCTTCGCAAGGAATGGGCCGGGACTATAGAGACGGGGCGGGGAGACGCAAGCCGAGGGCGGAGGTGCGCTCCGACGGACGGTCAGCCGAAACCCGCGACAACCGGCACAGGATGCCATAAGTTCGGCACCGGGGCGTGGGGCCGAAGCCGCGCCAGGCTGCGGGGGAAGGAAACGTCCATGTCGTCACGCTTGAGCCGCCGAACGTTCAACGCATTGCTCGGCGCCGGTCTCGCCGGTTCCACGCTGAGTCTGTCCCGGATCGCGCGATCACAAGAGGCGAAAACCATCACCGTGCTCAACTGGCAAGGGTACGGCACGGACGAGGCCTTCGCGCTCAAGGCCTTCAAGGAGCAGACCGGCATCGAGGTCAAGCACGACTACTACAACGCCGAACCCGAGATGCTGACCAAGCTGCGGACCAACCCCGGCGTCTACGACGTGGTACTCATCAATTCCGCCCGCGACCGGCAGGCACAGGCCGAGAGCCTCATCGATCCCATGGATCTTGCCAAGGTTCCCAATGCCAAGGACCTGACCCCCGCGCTCATCGGGCATTCCAACATCGTCTTCGATGGAAAGACCTGGGGGGTCGCCTGGGTTTGGGGCATGAACGCGCTCGCGGTCCGCTCCGGAAAGGTCAAGAACGCCGACAGCTACGCGATCCTGGCCAACCCCGATTATGCGGGCCGCGTAGCCCTCTTCGACGATGCGGTGACCGAGATCGGGATCGGAGCGCTGATGACCGGGCAGGACATCAACAACCCGAAAGACATGAAGGCGATCGGCGACACCCTGAAGAGCTTCAAGAAGAACGTGAAGCTGCTGTGGTCGAGCGAGGACGAATGGAACAAGGCGTTCGCAGGCGATGCGTTCGACCTGTCGATCTATTGGTCGGGCGCCGTCGCCCGTTCGGCCAACGTGCACAAGCTTCCGGTCGAGTTCGTGGTGCCGAAGGAGGGTGCGATCGGCTGGCTCGACAATCTCTGCATCCCGTCCTCCAGTACCAAGAAG
>CAXSEU010000393.1:0-2156 GCA_964236485.1 uncultured Lichenihabitans sp.
CTCGTTCCCTCAGGCGATTACAACGTCATCCCTGACGCGCGGGACGTCTACGAGGCCCAGGCGTGGCTCGAGGACGCGCTCTACCTTCCGTCCACGCGTGCGAAGTTCCGGGCGTTGCTGAACCTCGGGCTGACCGACGCCTTGAGAGCCACCTCGGATGCGGGCGGGCTCTACAGCTTCTGGGACTATCAGGCCGGGGCCTGGCAGCGGAACAAGGGGCTGCGCATCGATCATCTGCTGCTGTCGTCGCAGGCGGCCGACCGACTCGTCGGCGTCTCGATCGACAGGGACGTGCGAAGCCTCGAGAAACCTTCCGACCACGTTCCGGTGCGCATCGACATCGACTGACGCCGGCGTTCAATTCCGCTTGCGGCGGTCTTCCAGGTAAAGTCCGGCAACTTGACGGTCGTTCTCGGAGGCCAGCGCCACATCCTTGTCGTAGAGTTCCGTGATCCAGGCGTCCTTGGGGTCCTTGGACAGCAGGGCCGCCTCCCTGGCCAATGTCAGCCACATCAGCCCTTTGGCACGCTGGCGCGCGACGCCGTCGAAACCGTTGAACAGCATGTGTCCCAGCAAGGCCTCGGCCTGCAGATGGTTCTTGTCCGCCGCGAGCGCGAGCCACCGCGCCGCCTGCAACGCATCCTTGGCGATACCATCCGACCCGTCGAGATAGATGCGCGCCAGATTATACTGGGCATCGGCGTTGCCGAAGTTCATCGCCGCATATTGGAACATGACGAAGGCCCGCTCGGGATCCGCCTTGACGTCGGAATTTGAAATGCCATTGAGACTGTAGACCCCGACAGCCACGAAGGCATTGGACACCACCGAGAGATCGCGACGGTCGCCGTCGTCTTCGTCGTAGTTCTGAACGATCTGCGAGAAGTACCTGAACGCCTTGACGTCGTCCTGCGGAACACGGTCACCGGCGGCGTACATCTTGCCAAGTTTCCAGCGGGCCAACGGATTGCCGTTAGCGGCGGCGTATTCGAAAGCCTTCACCGACAGATTGCGGTCTCCCGCCCTGTAGCCATCCATGCCCTGACGGAACGCTTGCAACGGAGTCTTGAACAGCGGTAGCGACGGCTTCTCGTCAGCCGGGCGCTCGGTGCCGTCGAGTGCACCCGCGGCTCCCGCGAAGCAACAGAGCGCCGACATGATCATGAAGCCTGACGCAACTCGACTGAACATCGGCATGGTTCGCAATCTCACCCGCACCTTCCTCAAGCGCCTCGACGCCGTGCAGGCCGAACGGACCGCTCGATCCTCGCTGAGCGCGTCCTCACGACGGTTTCCGGAAACGCCAGGTCCATCACGCTGCTCCACTCGGTCCGCCACCCGACGTCCAAGGACGCAGCGAGGAGATGCCGCGGCCGCGAAGCACGGCCTTGAAGGTCATCCCGTTCGTGGCGCCGTTGCTTATCGGTACTTGAAGGTGGGAGACGTTAGCGGTTGCTTTATGGCTGAATAGCGGCACCCGGGCCTCGCCATTCGGGCCCTTTCCGGTTCTTCGCCCTTGTTGCCGCAGGGCAACGTTTAAGCTGCTCGATTTCTCCGGATTTCACACTTCCGGCGGCAGGTCAGAACAGTTCGTCTAAGAACTATTGAGACGGTTGCGAGGCGATCAGACTACAACAACGCATGGTGAAGGAAGCCTGAAAGGTCTTTACGCCTGCATCAATCTCTCCAGCGCGCGGTCGATGCCGCGCAGCCGAAGCTTGGCGTCTTCGAGCCGCTGACGCTTCTGCTCCACGGCCTCCTCCTTGGCGCGCCGGAGGAAGTTCTCATTGCCGAGTTCGGCCTGGATCTTCGCCGTTTCCGCTGCGATCTTGGTCTTCTCCCTGGACAGTCTCGTCCGCTCGGATTGGACATCGAGGAGACCCGCCAGCGGGATGGCCACGATGCCGCCTCGGACCAGCAACTGCGCCGCCGACGGCGGCGGCGTGTCGATGAAGTCGATACCGGACAGGCGGGCCAGTCGCTCGATCACCTCGCGATGGGCTTTGGCACGGGATCGCGTCGCCGGGTCCGCCCCGACGAGCGAAAGCGCGATCGATGCGCCGGCTGCGACGTTCATCTCGGAGCGGAAGGAACGGACTTCCGAAACGAGCTCGATGACCCAGCCGATCTCCGCCTCGGCGTCGGGATCCTGATGC
>CAXSEU010000393.1:2166-3512 GCA_964236485.1 uncultured Lichenihabitans sp.
GGGATGTCGGGCCACGAGGCGAGAGCCAAGACGGTCTCGCGGTTCTGCTCGGCGTCGCCGTAGCCCCAGATCTCCTCGGTCAGGAACGGCATGAAGGGATGAAGCATGATCAAGATATCGTCGAGGATCAGCGCCGCGACGGCCCGCACCTCGACCTGTGCCGCGTTGGCTTCGCCTTGCAGCACGGGTTTGGCGAGCTCGATGAACCAATCGCAGAAGACATCCCAGACGAACCGATAGGCTGCTCCGGCCGCATCGTTGAACCGGTAGGCTTCCAGGGCCGCCGTCACCTCGGCGCTTGCCTTGCCCGACTCGCCCAGAATCCATCGGCTGAGGGACTCCTGGGCCTGCTCGCGAGCAAAACCCCGCTCGCGGGCGCAATGGTTCATGCGCAAGAAGCGGGTGGCATTCCAGAGCTTCGTCGCGAAGTTGCGGTAGCCCTCGATGCGTGAGGTCGCGAGCTTGATGTCGCGGCCCTGTGCCGCCATCGCGGCCAGGGTGAAGCGCAGCGCATCCGCCCCAAACTGGTCGATCAGGCTCAGAGGATCGACGACATTGCCCTTCGACTTCGACATCTTGGCGCCCTTCTCGTCACGGACGAGCGCATGGATGTAGATGTCCGCGAAGGGTGCTTTGCCGGTCAGATGAAGACCGAACATCATCATCCTGGCGACCCAGAAGAAGATGATGTCGAAGCCCGTCACCAGCGTCGACGTCGGATAATGGCGGTCGAGGTCGGGCGTGCCCCGAGGCCACCCCAGGGTCGAGAACGGCCAGAGCGCGGAGGAAAACCAGGTGTCGAGCACATCCTCGTCCCGCCGGAGTGCGGTCGGCGCGCCATAATGGCTCGCCGCGGACGCAAGCGCATCGTCTTCCGTCCGCTCGACGAAGATGCGGCCGTCCGGCCCATACCACGCCGGGATGCGGTGGCCCCACCAGAGCTGGCGCGAGATGCACCACGGCTGGATGTTGTCCAGCCAGTCGAAGTAGGTCTTTTCCCATGATCTGGGAAAAAAGGTCGTCTCGCCGGACCTCACGGCCGCGAGCGCCGGTCCGGCCAGGACCTTGGCATCGACGTACCATTGATCCGTCAGCCATGGTTCGATGACGACGTTGGACCGGTCGCCGTGAGGCACCATCAGCGTGTGGGGATCGATCTTCTCGACGAGGCCCCGTTCCTCCATCAGCGCCGCGATGCGCTTGCGGGCCGCGATCCGGTCGAGCCCATGCAGTTCGAGCAGGACGTCGCGCTCCGCCTCATCCGTCGCTCCGTGGAAGAAGGCGGCATTGTCGCGCAGAACCAAATTGGCGTCGGCATCCAAGATGTTGACCACCGGCAGACCGTG
>CAXSEU010000394.1:0-3494 GCA_964236485.1 uncultured Lichenihabitans sp.
CATCGGCACGCCGATCGCCGGGCAAGGCTATGAGCTCGACGCCATCGCGGCCGTCGTGGTCGGGGGCACGTCGTTGTTCGGCGGCAAGGGTTCCGTCGCCGGTACCTTCCTCGGCACGCTGATCATCGGCGTTCTCGCCAACATCCTCAATCTCACGGGTGTCGATCCCTTCGTGCAGCAATTGTTCAAGGGTGCGCTCATCATCGCGGCGGTCTTCATCATGAGCCGCCGCGCGTGAGCGATCCCGGCGGCTTGCTTCCCGCGCTGCATGCCCTTCGAACGGAGGTCGACCGGCACGTCACGCGCGTGCGCGTGCGCCGCTACCTCTCCGCCCTCGTCGACACGCCCGCGCCCTCGACCTTCGCCGGCGCCATGCGAGTGCCGGTGCTGCGCCGCCTCCTCGACGAGGACGGGGCGCTGGAGGGTGGCCGCCTTCACCTGTACGGCGATTTCGCCCGCACCGGCAGCCCGGTGATCCTCACGGGGTCCGAAGCCCCCGCAAAGCCGCTGTGGTACTTCGCCCATCTCGACACGATCAGCTACCTGGTCCAGCCGGGCGACGGCGAAACCTATCCGCTCGTGCCCTTCTGCGCCCACATGATCGCCGATGGGGAACGCGCCGCGCGGGTCCATCGCTACGACCTCGGCCTCAATGCGTTCCGAGCCGTTGCCGAGGGATTCCTCGTGTCGCGAAGCGGGACGCCGACGTTCCGCGCCGGGCGCTCGGCCCCGCCGCTTCGACCCGGAGACCGCGTCTCCATGGTCTCGCCCTACCGCGAAGATCCCGTGTCCGGCCTGTTCACCGGGCCGATGGACAACGCCGGCGGGGTCGCGGCCCTGGCGGTCGCGGCGCCCGTGCTGGCCCGCACCGGGATCGAGGCCCTGCTGGCCTTCCCGGACGAGGAGGAAGGGCCGGTCGCGCCCGGCAACCAGATGATGGGACGTGGCGGCAGCCGCCTGATCGGCCTCCTGCCTGCGCCCGAACTGGCCGTCGTGGCGGATGTCCAGCAAGGCGGCGGCGACCCCGACGCGGACGCCCGGGGGGGCATCGTAAATTCTGCCAGGCTCGGGCAAGGGGCCGTCCTGGCCGAATTTGCCAGCCTGGGACGCGGTGCCGTGACGCCGCCCGATCTTTATGCGCTCGCCCGCCACGCCGCCGGGCTGCTCGACGATATCGGCGTGCGCATCCAGGAGTCCAACAACGCCTATTCCTCGCGCAGCGATGACGTGAGCGTCATGCTGAAGACGCCGAACATTCTCCTCCTCGGCTTTCCCGGCATCAATCGGCACCATGACCGCGGCGAACCGCGGGCCCATCTCGATGACGTGGTCCATCTCGCCAAGGCGCTCGTCTACATGGCGGCGCTGCGGCCCGCGTTCACGGCGCGGCGTCGCGCGCTCCTCGGGAGTGACCCATCATGAACGTCGTGACGATCGGCTGGCTCACGATGGACGACATCGTGCTGAGCGATCATCGCTGTCGCCCCGACGTCCTGGGCGGCGGTGCGCTCTACTCGGCGGTCGGGGCGCAGATCTGGGCCGATCACGTCGGCATCCATTCGGTGACGGGGCGACCCTTTCTCGGCGGCGTTCGCGACGCGATCGGCCGGCGCGGCCTCGACACCGAAGGCATCGGATCGATCGAGGGCAACGGCCTCCAGCTCTGGCTGCTGCACGAAAGCGAGTCCGAAAAGCAGCAAGTGCCGAAACTCACCTCCTCCAGCGCCGACGAGGTGGACCGGGGGCGCGGCCCGATGCCGGCGACTTACGCGACCGCGCGGGGCTTCCACATCGCGCCGCAAAGTCCAGCCGGCTCGATCGAGAACGCGGCGCGCCTGCGTGCCCTGCCGGGGCGCCCCGCCGTGACCCTCGATCTCCTGTCGGATGAATTCATCGATCGTCGGCTTTACGCCGATCTGGGCTTCCTCGATGCCGTCACGGCTTTTCTGCCGAGCGAGGCCGAGATCACGCGGATATGGGATCCGCCCGACGTCCCGGCCTGGCTGCGCCAGCAGGCCGCGACGCATGGCTGCCACATGGGCGTGAAGCTTGGCCAGCGGGGCTCGATGGTGTGCGACGCACGGACCGCCGTCCTGACCCACGTCCCGGCCTTCCCCGCGCATGTGGTCGACACCACGGGCGCGGGTGACGGCTATTGCGGCGGCTTCCTGGCGGGACTCGTCGCCGGCCGGCCCCTCGCCGAATGCGCCGCCATGGGCACGGTCTCCGCCTCCTATGTGGTCGAGGCCTGCGGCGCCCTCGAAACACCGCGTCCCGATCCGGCAGAACGGGACGCGCGGCTTCGGTCCGTGTTGGATGGGGCTTCGCCGGTCGGGTGACTCACGACCTCGGCCGGGCCGACAAGCGGTCGATCAACAGAACGGCGATCAGCAGGGCGCCGACGATGCCGACCTGCCAGACGCTGTTCACGTTGAGCTGCAGCAACCCCGTCTGCAGGGTGACGAGCAGCAACACCGCGGCCAGGACGCCGGCGAGGCCCCCCTTGCCGCCGAAGATGCCGATGCCCCCCAGCATGGCCGCCGTGAGCGAGGTCAGTTCGAGGTTCTGGCCGATGTTGGGCCGCCCGCTGCCGAGCCACGCCAACGATACGAGGGCGGCGGCGCCGGCGAGGGTGCCGCTGGCCGTGTAGGCGATCCGCCGCACGCGGTCGACGGGAATGCCCACGAGGCGTGCCGACCGCTCGTTGTGACCAAGCGCATAGATCCAGCGGCCCCAGGAGGTTGCGACGAGAAGCCCGCCCGCCAGGGCGAAGGCCGGCAGGGCAACCGTCAGGAACGGCAAGGGAACGCCGCCCACCACGCCGCGGCCCCAGGGGATCAGCCATGGCGGCACGCCATCCTGGGCCGCGCCGTTGGTGACGGCCACGGCCAAGCCGGAATAGGCATAGAATGTGCCGAGCGTCGCGATCAGCGGTAGGACGCGCAGGCGGGTCACCACGGCGCCGTTGAAGGCGCCCAGCGCCGCCCCGATCAGCACGCAGGCTGGAGGAACGAACCAGGGCGGCATGCCGGCCCTCGCGGCCATCAGGGCGCCGACAGCGGAAAGGGACGCGATGCCGCCGACCGAAAGGTCGATCCCGGCACCGCCGCAGAGCACGACGAGGCTCTGACCGAGGGCGACCAGCGCCAGCAGGGTGGAAAACTGGAGCACGGTCGTGACCGTCGACGCCGCGATGGCATCGGGCTTCAGCAGGGCAAGGCCGACGATGACGATCATCCAGAGGGCCAGCAGGATCGCGAGCGACGGCGATCGTTTCGCCCGCAGAACGGCGTTCACGCCCGCGCCGCCCAGCGCGGGCTCGGCAACCGCCCGTTGATGGCTTCGAGACCGAGAACCGCGAGCAGAAGCCCGCCCGTGACCACCGACTGCCAGAGCGACGGGACGCCGATGAGGAGGAGACCGTTCTGCACCAGCCGCAACAAGGTGACGCCGAGCGCCGTCCCGAGCAGGCTGCACGACCCGCCGGTCACGCT
>CAXSEU010000395.1:0-3483 GCA_964236485.1 uncultured Lichenihabitans sp.
CTCGCGGCTGAAGCGTGAGAACGTGCAGTTGAAGACGCGGGCGCTCAGCCCCAACCGCATCGTGGGCCGCTCGACCAGCTCCAATCAGATGCGGCAGGTGATCGACAAGGTTGGCCCCGCCAATTCGCGCATTCTCATCACGGGGGCTCCCGGCGCCGGCAAGGAACTGGCCGCCCGCATGATCCATGACCTTTCCCCTCGCGCATCCGCGTCTTTCGTCGTGATCAATGCGGCGACGATGCTGCCGGAGATGATGGAGACGGAGCTTTTCGGCGTCGAGGGCCAGGAGGGCAGGGGTCGCAAGGTCGGCGCGCTCGAGGAGGCGCATGGCGGCACGCTCTTCATCGACGAGGTGGCCGACATGCCGCGCGAGACCCAGAGCAAGATCCTGCGGGTTCTCGTCGATCAGAATTTCCTACGGGTCGGCGGCACGACGCGGGTCCATGTCGACGTGAGGATCATCTCGTCCTCGAGCCGCGACCTCGCGGCAGCCATCGCGGACGGCAGTTTCAGGGAGGATCTGTTCCACCGACTGGCGGTCGTGCCCATCAGGGTTCCGGCGCTCTCCGAGCGTCGCGACGATATCCCCGAACTGATCGATTTCTTCATGGATCAGGTGTTGGCCTCGACGGGCCTCGCCAAGCGCCGCATCGCCGATGATGCCATGGCGGTTCTCCAATCCCACGATTGGCCGGGGAACATCCGGCAGTTGCGCAACAATGTCGAGCGCCTGATGATTCTCGCCGTCGGCGATGCCGAGACCGAAGTAACAGCTGAAATGCTACCCTCCGAGATCGGAACCCTGGTCCCGGCGACGCCGAACGGGGCCGGAGGCGAAAAACTCATGAGCCTGCCCTTGCGGGACGCCCGGGAGGTGTTCGAGCGGGAGTATCTTGTGGCGCAGATCAGCCGGTTTGGCGGCAACATCTCCAGGACGGCCGAATTCATCGGGATGGAGCGGTCGGCGCTGCATCGAAAACTTAAATCGCTCGGCATCGACTGACGCCGGCATGGGGAGGCAACCCTCCCGCTGGCGGGCAACGAAGAAGTTTATGTTGCGAGTTGCCGCTGTCTCTGCCTCTATTGCGTCGAAATCGCTGCAATGAACGCCCGGCGGGCAGAGCGCATCGCGGGCCGCCCCTGACAGGATGGCGAGACTTATTGGACTGGAACATGGCGTCGGAAAAAACACAAAATCTACAAGACACTTTTTTGAACTATGTCCGGAAGAACAAGGTACCGCTGACGATCTTCCTGGTGAATGGCGTGAAGCTGCAGGGTGTGGTTACCTGGTTCGATAATTTCTGCGTCCTGCTGCGGCGGGACGGCCACTCGCAGCTTGTCTATAAGCACGCGATCTCGACCGTGATGCCCGGGCAGCCGATCCAAATGTTCGAAGCCCCGGACGAGGCGGCCGCTGGCGAGAAGCGGTAGATTGCTCTATTCGTCTGACGCTTTTGCAGGACGAGGCTGAGATCGTTCGCCGGGATGGATAGCGAAACGCAGGCTGAACGCGGCGCGCCACGGACCCGAGCCCTGGTGATCGGACCCTACCTCACCGGCCGGTCACAGCGGGACAAGGATCAGCGTCGGCCGGAAGCGCGGATCGTCGAGGCCGCTGCGCTCGCCGAGGCGATCGACCTCCATGTCGTCGAGCGGCTCATCATCAACCTTGCGGCCGTACGTCCCTCGACGTTCCTGGGAAAGGGCAAAGTCGAGGACTTGGCTCGTCGCCTGGAGGCAGACCCGGTCGGGCTCGTGATCATGGATTGTGCCCTGAGCCCGGTACAGCAGCGCAACCTCGAGAAGGCGCTCGGCGCGAAGGTCATCGATCGGACGGGGTTGATCCTCGAAATATTCGGCCGTCGCGCCCGGACCCGCGAAGGCACCTTGCAGGTGGAACTGGCTCACCTCGCCTATCAGAAGTCGAGGCTGGTGCGGTCCTGGACCCACCTCGAGCGTCAGCGTGGCGGCTTTGGCTTCTTGGGAGGCCCCGGCGAAACACAGATCGAGACCGATCGTCGGCTGATCGAGGAGCGTATGGCGAGGATCGAGCGAGACCTCGAGCGCGTCAAGCGAACCCGCGCCAACAACCGCAAGACGCGGGCCGACGTACCGTTCCCCACGATCGCGCTGGTTGGATATACCAACGCCGGGAAGTCCTCGCTCTTCAACCGCGTGACCAAGGCCGCGGTGTTGGCGGACGACATGGTTTTCGCGACCCTCGATCCCACCGTGCGGCTGCTCGAATTGCCGCATCGGCGAAAGGCCATCCTGTCCGACACGGTCGGCTTCATATCGGATCTGCCGACCATGCTGGTGTCGGCCTTCCGCGCCACCCTCGAAGAGGCCGCGGCGGCCGATGTCATCTTGCATGTGCGCGATATCGCCCATTCCGACACGCAGGCTCAGAGCGCCGATGTGAAGACGATCCTGGCGGAACTCGGCATCGACGCCGACGACCATGCCCGCGTCCTCGAGGTCTGGAACAAGCTGGATCTCCTCGACGAGAGCCGGCGCGATGCCGCGCTCGGCGCCGCCGCGCATGGCCGGTCCGAGGAGCGTCCGGTCGCCGTGTCGGCTCTGACCGGGGAGGGAATCGATGCCCTCCTGGCCGCGATCGAGGCGCGATTGTCGGCGCATAGTGCGACGCTCGAGCTGACGGTCGACCCGCTCGACGGGCAGGGCCTCCATTGGCTTTACGAGATTGCCGAGGTCCTGACCCGCGAGAGCGACGATGACGGGGCTGTTCAACTGACAGTCAGGGTTCCACCCGAGCGCCTGGAGCGCCTGCAGCAACGCTTTCCTGGCGCGCGGCTGCTGGCCTGATCGTAGGGCCGCACCGCGCCGGCGCTTCATCGATCTTCGCCTCCTGCCAAAGCTCCTCCATTTCAGACAGGGTCGCCTCGGTCAGCGTCTTCCCGCGCCGAACCAGTTCGCGCTCCACGAAACCGAAGCGGCGCTCGAATTTCGCGTTGGTGGCCCGAAGCGCAGCTTCGGCATCCACCTTGGCGTGGCGGGCCAGATTGACCACCGCGAACATCAAGTCCCCGATCTCGCTCGCGAGCGCGTCCGGGTCGTCGATCGCAGCCTCGACCTCGTTCGTTTCCTCGCGAATCTTGTCGAGGACGAGCCGCGCGCTGTGCCAATCGAAGCCCACCTTCGAGGCCTCGGCCTGAAGCTTCAGGGCCCGAGGCAGGGCGGGGTATCCGGCCGGCACATTGGACAGGAAGGGCAGGGGTCCGCGAGCAAGATCGGGATTGCGGCCCTCACGCTCGGCCTTCTCGGCGGCCTTGATTGAGGCCCAGTGTGCCTTGACTTCGTGCGCCGACAGGTCGCGCCGGACGCCGAAGATATGGGGGTGCCGCCGAATGAGTTTCGTGCTGATTGCCTCGACCACCGCTCCGAAATCGAAGCTTCCCTCCTCCTCGGCCAGGCGCGCCTGGAACACCACCTGGAGAAGGAGATCGCCAAGTTCGTCCC
>CAXSEU010000396.1:0-3482 GCA_964236485.1 uncultured Lichenihabitans sp.
CGCCAGATCGCCGACAATGCCGGCGTCGAAGGCTCGATCGTGGTCGGCAAGGTCACGGAGAATTCCTCCGAGACCTACGGCTACAACGCCCAGACGGAAGAATACGTGGACATGATCTCGGCTGGTATCGTCGATCCGGCCAAGGTGGTCCGCACGGCCCTTCAGGACGCGGCCTCGGTCGCCGGCCTGCTGATCACCACGGAAGCCATGGTGGCCGAACTGCCGAAGGACAAGCCCGCCATGCCCATGGGCGGCGGGGGCGGCGGCGGCATGGGCGGCATGGACTTCTAAGTCCGTTCGACCACCGACGTCGGAGTAGAGCAGCACCCCCGGAGCGATCCGGGGGTGTTTTGCGTTCGGGGTTATCGCGTTCTGAACGGTTTCCGGCCGTTGCGAACTGTCCTACGTCCGTGTTCAAATCCGCTGTACACGTGGCCTTCGGAAGTCTTGGCAGCCGAGGCAGGGTCGATCGCAGGAGGCCGACAAAGCTGTGAGCTTGAAATCGGAGCTACGAACCGGCGGGACGGTGCTGAACCTGTTTCTCGCCCCGTTCAGGCCGAAGTTGAAGGTCGTCGCCTCGCGTATCAACGCGATCGCTCATTAAACTAATATAAGTGTATCATAACGCAGGGATGTATCAAAGATGATCTTAGATGCTACTCTTCAAATAATGCGCGATCATTTAACTTTGCAACGCCGTGGGCGTTGTTACGGTCAGTCTTTCATCAGGCCTGGACGGATGGTCTGTTTCATCTCATCAAGAGGCTGACTGGTTCTCAGCGTTGAGGTCGTCCTATATAGAAAAGACAAGGCTTTGGCAATAAAAACCTTGAAAGTATCGGTAGTTTGCTGCTTTGTCCTCACGTTGGTAGCGTTTGTTGCAGATTTTTACATTAGAGTTAATCAGTGGAACGATTTGCATTTAATAGTGAGATTAAGTCTGAACGTTTTTTTTAGCAGAAAAGTAATTAGCACATTTTTTGTTATGATGCAGTTTATATTTTTGTCTTCCAGTGAAGTGCTTATTGATTTGAATTATGATCTAGGTATGTCCAACGGAATCCAATTTGATAAGGAACATCAAAGAACATTAGTGTTTCTAATATCTGTATATCAGACAGTATTTGTGTGGTATTACATGATTGTTCACCTGAGAGAATAAATAGCAACTCTGCCCATACAGGCGCACTGCGTTACCCTGTCCGAAGTCATAGGGAACGAGGAGTTGGCGAGTCTCCGTAAGCGAATCGCCGCAATTCCCAGGCCTGAGGGCCGCCGGAAGCGGGATCCCGCCATGGAAGAACTCTCGGCGCAAATGGATGCCGGCGAGCAGAATCTTCCTATCAAGTTTACCCGCGATCGTCACCGACGACACACACCGAGAAGGTCTGACGATCCAGCAAAGCTCCCGAGTTCCTTGGACCAGCATGGGCCACGCGACGGAGGTCAGTCTAACGAGCCATTGTTGTCGGTGGCCAACTTGGCAGGGGAAGGCCGCGCATCGTCGGCTGCCCGTCAGAACGTAACCGGCTCACTCAGGCGCGATCATCGAACTCGACTTCCGTGTTCGGCATCAGACCTGCCCGCTCGCGGATGTCTATCGGGATAGTCACCTGGCCTTTGGACGTTATCCGCATGATCGTCCTTCCTTGCCCTCATGGGTCAGAGTAGGTCTTCCCCGTCCGCTAAACAACTCGCCCGCTTGTCTGCCGAGTGGAGGGTCGTCGGAAACGCCGCGGCCTCTCGGGAGTTGACGCCAGCCGAGGGATGATCTTTTTCGTGGCCGACGTCGTTCGCGGCACGATTCGAGCGGATCCCGTAGCTTCGCTCGCACACTGAGGAAAACAGCGATGGGTTGGAACTTGGTGCTGCGCCGCATGGCGATGGTCTCGGCCCTGATGGGGAGCTTCGGCGCCGCGCCGCTCCTGGCACAGTCCACGACGCCGAACACGCCGGCCGCCACGACTCCGGCGGCACCGCCTCCGGTGACCCCCGCGGCGCCGGCCCCTGCCACCACCCCGGCGCCCGCGAGTTCCGCGACGCCGGCGCAGCCGACGCCGTCGGCGCAGCCCCCGGCGCTGCAGCCGGCCCCCGATGCGCCGGTTGCCGCACCCGCCGTACCGGCGCCTCCCGCCGCACCGCCGCCCGCCGCCGCACCTGCCGCGCCGGGGCCCGATACCGGCAACGCGAACCCGGACCGGACGAGCCCGGACACCTCGATCAGCCAGGTCTACGAACTCCAGCCCCGCCCGGTCATCATGCTCAGCGGCAAATCCACCTGGGACGAGGGGTTCAAGTCGATCAACGACGCCTTCGCCAAGCTCAGCGAGAACATCGGCAAGGCCGATGCCAAGGCGACCGGCTTCCCGACCACGATCTTCACCCAGACCGACGATGCCGGCTTCACCTTCGACGCCATGATTCCGGTCGAGAAAACTCCCGAGGGGAAGCCCGATCTCGCCGCCGGGGTGAGCTTCGGCATGTCGCCCGGCGGCAAGGTGATGAAGTTCCAGCACCGCAGCGCCTACGACGACATCGACTCGACCTACGAGGCGATCACGGCCTACCTCGACGAGAAGGGCCTCGAGGCGAAGAACATGTTCGCGGAGGAATACCTCAACAAGACCAAGACCTCGGACGATCCTTCGCTCGAGGTCGATATCCTGGTGTTCCTGAAGTAATGAGGCTTGCTTCGCCACGGCTCCGGCTGTGGCTTTGCCTCGTCGGGATGGCCTTGGTTTTGGGCGGCTGCGCCACATCGCCGTTCAAGGCGGGACCGCAGCGACCGACCGAAAGGCTCGCAGTCGACGCCGGGCAGGCGCGGCGCCTGATCTCCGCCTACCGGCAGGCGCATGGCCGAGACGGGGTGTCGCTCGACCCCGTACTGGTCGAGGTCGCACAGCGGCAGGCCGACGCCATGGCGTCGGCGAACGATCTCAGCCACACGGTCGATGGTCACTTGCCTCAACGCCTCGCGCGAGTGGGCGCCGACCGTCCGGCCGCCGTGGAGAACGTCTCGGCCGGCTACGCCAGCCTGGCGGCGGCGCTCGGTGGCTGGCGGCGTTCGCCCAGCCACGACGCCAACCTGCTGTTCGGCCCGATGCGCCGCATGGGGATCGCGGCCGCCTCGGCACCGGGCACGCGCTACAGGACGTTCTGGGCCCTGGTGATGACCGACTGAAGCCTCCGGCCCCTCACCGGATGACGGGGTGGTCATGATCGCGGCGGCCCGCCGCAGGCACCATGCGCGTCAGCAGGCCGTCCCGCCACAGGTAGTGATGCACGAGCGCGGCCGCGGCGTGGAACAAGGCCAACGCCAGAAGCGCGTTGGCGGCCAGGCCGTGCCAATTGGTGATCGGCCTTCGCATGGCGCGATCCCCGATCTGGGGGAGATGGAAGAGGCCGTAGATCGAATAGCCCCGGACCAAGGCGTTGACGACGCCGAGCCCGACCACGATGAGCAGAAGCAAGTACAGAAGGTA
>CAXSEU010000397.1:0-3475 GCA_964236485.1 uncultured Lichenihabitans sp.
CTCTTGTTGAGCAGCGGGTCGAGCCGCGTCCCCTCGGACACGTCGATGACGCGGCCCCTGCCGACCGGCTTCGAGCCTTGCAGACCCGCGGCCGCCGGATCCGCGCTGATCACTTCCATCTGCGGGGGCAGCTTGTCGCTGCCGGGGTCCAGCCCGAATTGAGCCGCCTGCGCCTTCTCGGCCGCCCTGCGGGAAGCCGACACGGGGAAGGTCAACATCGGGCCCCCGGCGTTCGGCTGGCCGAATCCCTGTTCTTCCGCCGAATAGGCGGCAACCGGCCCCGCAGGCTCAAGGCCCGGGATCCCCCCGAACTCGTCTCCCGTATCGTCGAAGGAGGCGGCGGCGGTCTGCTCGGGAAGCATCGGCTGCAGCTTGTTCAAGGCGCGATCCTCGTCAGCGAGGGAGAGCGGATAATCGATCGCGTCGAGGGCGCGGATGGTGGGCAGCGCGCCGCGGGACGGCGCGGCACCGGCAAAGTGGGGGTCGAGGGCGCCATAGACTGGAACTCGAGGCCAGTTCTCGCCGCGCTGGTCCTGTTTTGCCGGGGGAGTGCCGCCTGGAACGCTCGGCGACTTGTCGACGTCGGCTGGGGACTTGTCCTTGGCGTCCTTCTCGATCTGCCGCCAGCGCGTGACGTTCTGCCGGTGCTGGTCGAGCGTTTCCGCGAAGGCGTGGCCTCCCGTGCCATCGGCCACGAAGTAGATGTCCTTGGTTCGCGACGGGTTGGCGACCGCCTCCATGGCGGCCCGCCCCGGATTGCAGATCGGCCCCGGCGGCAGACCCACGATCGCATAGGTATTGTAGGGCGTCCTTTGCTCGAGTTCGCTCTTCAGGATGCCGCGGCCGAGCGTGCCTTTGCCGCCGACGAGCCCATAAACGATGGTTGGATCGGATTGCAGCGGAATGCTGCGGGCCAACCGGTTGACGAAGACCCCGGCAACCCTGGGCCTCTCGTCCGCCTTGCCGGTCTCGTTTTCCACGATGGACGCCAGGGTCAACATCACGAACGGCGACTTTATGGGGGTGTCCGGGGTGCGGTGCGCCCAGACTTCCGCCACGACTTTCTTCTGCTCCTGCTGCATGCTGGCCAGGATCTGCTCGCGCTTCCAGCCACGCGCGAACTTGAACGTGTCGGGCATCAGGGTTCCCTCCTTGGGTACGATCCTGATGTCGCCGACGAGGATTGGATCGTCCCTGAGGCGCTGGACGATCTGCTCGCTCGTCAATCCTTCGGGGAGCGTGATCGAGTGCAGGATCTGCTTGCCCGATACCAGGGTATCGATCACGTCGTTGAGGCTGGCGTTCTGCTTGAAGAGATATTCACCGGCCTTGATCTTCTTGCGGTCTCCCTTGAGGTAGAGCGCACCGGTCATCAGCGGCCAGTTGTCGATCACGCCCTCGTGTTCGAGCTGTTCGACGATACCGCCCGTGTCAGTGCCGATCTCGATATAGACAACCTTGTCGGCCGGCAGCGGCCCCGGCGCACCGATCTTGGCAAGCGCGAGGTAGAACAACGCGAAGGCGCCGAGCGCCGCGATGCCGATGAACGACAGGATGCCGCTCGCCGTCGCGATGATCGGGCGGCGCTTTTTGGGCACCTGCGGCGGCGGCGGGGCGGCTTCGGGCTGCAGGGCCTCGCCCGGGCTGCGAGGCGAGCGACGTGCGGACATCCCGAACCGCGACGAGCCTTCGGGCTCGGCGGGACTGGGACCGTCATCTTTGTTCTTCGGACCCTCGGCCATAAGTCTGCTCGTCTCTGTCTGCCCGAAACGCGCATGGCGAGCCCATCCTATACGGCTCGTTACCTCCGCGCTCGCGACAACATAAGCATCACACCCTGCCCTGAAGCTTGCGGAAAACCAGGGACGCGTTGGTGCCGCCGAACCCGAAGGAGTTCGACAAGGCCACATCGATCGTCTTCGGCTTGGCGCGGTGCGGCACGAGGTCGACCGCCGCGTCGACCGAAGGATGGTCGAGGTTGAGGGTCGGCGGCAAGATGCTGTCCCGCATCGCCAGAACGCAGAAGATGGCTTCGACCGCTCCCGCGGCGCCAAGGAGATGGCCGATCGCCGACTTGGTCGACGACATGGCAACCCCGCCGGCGGCCTCTCCGAGAAGACGCTGCACGGCACCGAGTTCGATCTCGTCCCCAAGCGGCGTCGAGGTGCCGTGAGCATTGATGTAGTCGATCTCGCCGGGACGGAGCCCGGCGCGCTTCATCGCCGCCGACATGCAACGGAAGGCGCCATCCCCGTCTTCGGCAGGCGCCGTGATGTGATAGGCATCACCGGACATGCCGTATCCGACGATCTCGGCGTAGATCTTCGCGCCTCGCGCCCTCGCATGCTCGTATTCTTCGAGCACCACGCACCCGGCGCCCTCGCCGATGAGAAACCCGTCACGATCGCGGTCATAGGGCCTCGAGGCCGCCTTCGGACGATCGTTGAAACCCGTCGTCAGGGCCCGGCACGCGCAGAATCCCGCGACGCCGAGACGGTTGACGGCGGACTCCGTCCCTCCCGCGACCATGACGTCGGCGTCGCCCCATTGGATGATTCGCGCCGCGTCGCCGATTGCGTGGGCGCCGGTGGAACAAGCCGTGACGACGGCGTGGTTGGGACCCTTCAGCCCATGGCGGATCGAGACGTAGCCGCCCGCGAGGTTGATCAAGCGCCCCGGTATGAAGAAGGGGGACAGCCGCCGCGGCCCCTTCTCGGCCACCAGCAATGAAGCGTCGTGAATGCCGCCGAGACCGCCGATCCCGGAGCCGATCATGACACCGGTGGTGATCTGCTCCTCGTAGGTCTTCGGCGCCCATCCGGAGTCCGCCAGCGCCTGGGTCGCGGCCGCGACGGCGAAGAGAATGAAATCGTCGACCTTGCGCTGTTCCTTCGGCTCCATCCAAAGGTCGGCGTCGAAAAATCCCCGGGCCGACCCACGTGGAACCTGGGCGGCGATCCTGCACGGTAGATCAGACGCTTCGAAGCCAGCGATCGGGCCTGCACCGCTCTCTCCCGCGATGAGCCGCGACCAGCTGGTCGCGACATCGCCGCCAAGCGGCGTGACCATTCCGAGCCCGGTAATGACGACGCGTCTCGTTCCACTCACCCTACCGCACCTCAATCGCAGCTCTGGCGCCGACGTCGGCCCTGCGCGCAGTGGCCCCTCGGATGACGGCCGGCTGCCGTTCAGGCCTTCTTGTTCTTTTCCAGGAACCGCACCGCGTCGCCCACGGTCACGATGGTCTCGGCAGCGTCGTCCGGGATCTCGACGCCGAACTCCTCCTCGAAAGCCATCACGAGTTCGACCGTATCGAGAGAGTCGGCGCCCAGGTCGTCGATGAAATTGGCGTTGTCGACGACCTTGTCGGGCTCAACACCGAGATGCTCGACGACGATCTTCTTCACGCGCTCGGCGACATCGCTCATCTGATAAAATCCTCACTGAAGACATTGGGGTTACGGAGATGCCCGCT
>CAXSEU010000398.1:0-3468 GCA_964236485.1 uncultured Lichenihabitans sp.
TCGGCTTCTCCAGCTTCTGGGGATGAACGCAAAGTGCCCCTGCGGTCTGCGCCATTCCCTCGACGAGGAGAATGCCGGGCATGATCGGACGTCCCGGAAAGTGCCCCTGGAACTGCGGTTCGTTGAAGGTGACGTTCTTGATCCCGACGCAGCTCACGTCCGCGTCCATCCGGATGATCCGGTCGACGAGCAGAAAAGGATAGCGGTGCGGCAGATAGGCCAGCAACTGCTGGATATCCAGGACGTCAAGGTCCGTCCGCGTTGCATCGTCCATTCTGACTCCCGGGTCTCGTTCGCCTGCTCGGTCCGGCTTCGTCAAGCGTCTGACGCGACCTGACGCGAAGTTCGTTGACGGATTGGGGCTACCATACGCTTTCGTCGGCCTTGCCGACCGACCCGCGCTTTCCCAATCGCCGTAGCAGGGCATGAAGGCGGAACTGTTCCCGTGCGTTTTGGGCCGGGATGCCGAACCATCGTTGACCGGCGGGAATGTCGTTCATGACGCCGGACTTGGCGCCGATCTGCGCCCCGGAGCCGACCGTCAGGTGACCGGCGAGGCCGACCTGCCCGCCCGTCACGACATGGTCGCCCAAGATCGTCGAGCCCGAGATGCCCGTTTGCGAAACGACGACACAATGGCGGCCGATGGTGACGTTGTGGCCGATCTGGACGAGGTTGTCGATCTTGCTGCCTTCGCCGACGATCGTGTCGCGGTTGGAGCCGCGGTCGATCGTCGTGTTGGCACCGATCTCGACGTCGTCCTGGATCACGACGCGGCCGACCTGCGGCACCTTGAGGTGACCCTTCGATCCCATCACGAACCCGAAGCCGTCCTGCCCGAGCCGTACGCCGGGATGGATGATGACGCGGTTGCCGAGAAGCGCACGGACGATGGTGGATTGCGGGCCGATCGAACAGTCGCGCCCGATCCTGACGTCGGGCCCAATGACGCTGTGCGCCCCGACAACCGTCCCCGAACCGATCTCGGCACGAGGGCCGATGACGGCACCAGGATCCACGACCACGCCGGATTCGAGCCGGGCTTCGGCATGGACGTATGATCCGGGCGACACTCCGGCGGTGCCAAAGGTCGAGCCTGGCCGCAACGCATGCGGAAAGAGCTTGCCCACCACGAGAGCGAAGGCGCGGTAGGGCTCACCGGTGACCAAGGCCGCCGTCCCAGGGGGAACCTGCCCGACGAATCGCCGCGACACGAAGCACGCCCCGGCCCTGGTCACCGCCAGGGAGGAGGCATATTTCGGATTGTCCAGGAACGCGATGGAGCCGGGACCGGCCTGATCGAGAGGCGCCACGGACGAAATGCGACGATCGAGGTCGGCGGCGCCGTCGTGGGGCGCCGCACCCGTCAAGGCCACGATCTCGGCCAGGGTTGGCTCGCAGGCGCGACGGTCGAAGACGGGTGAACTCATCGAGGAGCGCAATCCTCGACCATCAGGTTCGCCGGAACATCGGCCGCCAGGGTGCCAGGGTGCCGCCGCAGGCTCGTTCGCTGGGCGGCGCGGATCAGAACGATGTTCCGCCCGAGAACCGGAAGGCCTGCGTCACGTCGTACTTGTCCTTAGTCAACGCATAAGCATAGTCGAAGCGCAACGGACCAAGCGGGGAGGCCCAGAGCAGGCTGGCGCCTACGGAGGAGCGGATCATCGAGGAATCCCGAACATCGACGCAAGTTCCCTGCGTATAGAGAGGAGCGACGCCACCGGCCACGCAGGCCCCGCCGCCCGGCGTGAAGTTGGTGCGACCATTGTAACCGAACAGCGTGCCGGCGTCCGAGAATACGGCCCCGCGCAGGCCAAGGTCACGCGGCAGCAAAGGCAGGGGAAATTGTGTCTCGAGAGATGCCCCTGCGTATTGGGAGCCGCCCAACGGGTTGTACTTATAAGCCGCCAGGTTGCTGATATCGCGCGGCCCGATGCCTCCGGGGGCGAACCCGCGTACGAGAGTCGGACCAAGCTGGAATTCGTCGGCAATCCGAAGATCCCGTTCGCTGCCATAGCCAGTGATGTTGCCGCCCTGCAGGTGGATGATGCCGACGAAGTCGTCGAAGATCGGACGATAATAGCGGATGTCGCCGGCGCTTCGAACGAACTTCGAGTCGCCGCCCAGGCCAGCAAAGTCCTGCCGAAGCTCGGCGAAGAGACCCGAGGTGGGGTCACGCCGGTTGTCCAGCGTATTGTAGTCGAGGTTGAAGCCGGCGAGCGAGGTCAAGGTGGACCCCTGCGCCTGCTTGATCGCCAGCGAGGCCTCACCGTTGGCCAGGCAATTCGACAGATCGGTCGGCGGAACGCTGCTCAGGGTGGCGACGCCGGGGGTCACTCCGTCGATGGGAAAAGTACAATCGTTGAACGGAGTAGAGGCCGAGTTCGGGATGGTGATCCGGGTATTGTAGATCGAATAATGCGGGGAGATCGAGAATTCGTCGTTGATCGGGATTCCCAGGCGCAGGGTGCCCCCTGTCACGAACGTTTTATAGTCGGTGTACTGCGTATTGTCGCTCTGCTTGGCGAAGAGGTCAAAGCCGGCAGCGATGCGGGTATCGAGGATGTAAGGCTCGGTGAACGACAGGTCGATGCCGCGGGCGTTTTGACCGGCCTGCACGGCAACCTTCACGAACTGGCCCCGGCCGAGGAAGTTCGTCTCCGTGACGGACAGCTCGGCGATGAACCCGTCGGTGGTCGAATAGCCGCCCGAAACCGCGAACGAACCGGTGGGCTGATCCTCCACGTCGACGTCGACCACCACACGGTCGGGCGAAGAGCCCGGCTCATTGGTGATCTTGACCTTCTTGAAGAAGCCGAGCCCGTTCAGGCGCCGCTCTGCGCGGTCGATGAGTACCTTGTTATAGGGGTCGCCTTCGCCGATATCGAATTCGCGGCGGATGACGTAGTCGCGCGTGCGGCTGTTGCCGCGAATGTTGATGCGCTCGATGTAGACTCGCGCCCCCTCGTCGACCACGAAGCCGATCGAAACCGTGTGAGCGGCTGCATCCCGGTCACCCCTTGGCCGCACTTCCGAAAAGGCGTAACCTCGGCGGCCGACCTCGCGGGTCAAGGACTCCACGGATTTCTGGATCAAATCCCCGTCGTAGGTGTCGCCGGGCGAGACGCGAACGAAAGGCTGCAGCGAGTCGCCTGCGAGGTCGGGTATGTGCGAGTCGACCTTGACGCTGCTGACGATGTAAGGCGCGCCTTCTTCGACCGAGATGACGATGACGTAGCCGCCTTCATTGGAATCGAACTTAACGTCCGTTCCGACGATGCGGAAATCGGCGTAGCCATTGCGAAGGTAGAAGCGGCGGATGAGCTCCTCGTCGGCGGCGATCTTGTCCGGATCGTAGACGTCGGTCGTCTTCAGCCAAGACAGGAAGTTCATCTCGGTGGTCTGCATCAGGCCGCGAAGCTTGCCTTCGGAATAGGCTTTGTTACCGGCGAAATTGATGCTCTTGAC
>CAXSEU010000399.1:0-3466 GCA_964236485.1 uncultured Lichenihabitans sp.
GCGCGTGCAGGTGTCGCCCATGATCATGAAGGTGGCGTGCTTCCTCTTCCAGCATTCGCCGATGTTCGGGCAGCCCGCCTCTTCGCACACGGTCACCAGCCCATGCTTTCGCACGATCGCCCGGGTTTCCGCATAGGCCTGGGATCCCGGCGCCTTGACCCGAATCCAGTCAGGCTTCTTTGCCGTAGGCTGATCCGGCCGGTGCGCCTTTTCCGGATGACGCGGGGCACTTTCCGCGGGCGCGGCGCCCTGGCCGTGGGGGGCGTCGCGCTTGCGCGGGTCATCGTTCAGAATGTCAAGCACCAGCATGGTCGAAGGTTCCGCTTCAGGCGACGATGCGTGCCAGCACCACCACGATCACCGCCCCCAGCGTCGACATGACGATATCGGCGAGGAGCGGATTCTGGATCGGCAACACGACCCCGAACCCATGAAGGATGGCCGCCCCGACGACCGAGCCGACGAGGCCGGTTATCAGGTCCCGAACGAGCCCGCCCCCGCCGACGATGAGGCTCGCGAGCCAGCCTGAAACAAGGCCGACCACGATAACGACGATGATGTTCTGAAGGTCGAAGGCTTCGAGGTGCATCATGAAGCGACCCTCACATGTGGACGACGCGGCCGTAAGCGTCGAGGACGCTTTCGTGCATCGTCTCGGAAAGCGTGGGGTGCGGGAACACGGCGCCGATCAGTTCTTCCTCGGTGGTCTCGCAATTCATCGCCACGACGAACCCCTGGATCAGTTCTGTCACTTCCGCGCCCACCATATGGGCACCGAGCAACTGCCCCGTCTTGGAATCGAAGATCGTCTTGACCAAGCCCTCGGGCTCCCCTAGCGCGATGGCCTTGCCGTTGCCGATGAAGGGGAACCGGCCGATCTTCAGCTCGTATCCCGCTTCCTTGGCTTTGGCCTCCGTCAAGCCCACGGAAGCGATCTGCGGCTGGCAATAGGTGCAGCCGGGGACCGTCATCCTGTCGAGCGGGTGCGTATGAAGGCCCTTGATGGTCTCGACGCAGATGACGCCCTCGTGTTCGGCCTTGTGGGCCAGCATCGGCGGCCCTGCCACGTCGCCGATCGCATAGACGCCCGGCACGCTGGTGCGTCCGAACCCGTCCGTGGCGATGATGCCGCGTTCGACCTTCACGCCGAGCGCCTCGAGCCCCAGGTTTTCGGTGTTGCCGAGGACGCCGACCGCCGAGATCAGCCGGTCGGCGGTGATGGTGGTGTGCGCCTTGCCGTCGTCGATCGTCGCCGTGATGCTGTCGTGGCCCTTCTCGACGCCGGTGACCTTGGCGCCGGTGATGATCGTGATCCCCATCTTCTCGAAGCGCTTGCGCGCATGCGCGGCGATCTCGGCGTCCTCGACGGGGAGGATCCGCGGCAGTACCTCGACCACGGTCACCTCGGCCCCCATGGTGCGGTAGAAATAGGCGAACTCAATGCCGATTGCGCCGGAGCCCATGACCAAGAGCTTTTTTGGGAAGGTCTTCGGGACCATGGATTCGTAGTAGGTCCAGATCAGCTTGCCGTCGGCCTCCATGCCGGGCAGCGTCCGCGGCCGCGCGCCGGTCGCGATGATCACATGCCGGGCCGTGTAGGTGCCAAGACCCTTTGCGCCCTTCGGGGCAGGCACGGGTGCGCCGCCAAGCGCCGCGCCGGTCGCCGCGCTGACCTCGATCTCGCCAGGCTTCGTCAGTCTGGCCTCGCCCCAGATCACGTCGACCTTGTTCTTCTTCAGCAGGAAACCGACGCCCGTCGAGAGCTGGGTCGCGACGCCGCGAGACCGCCCCACCACCTTGCCGATGTCGAAACCCGCCTCCTTGGCCGACAGCCCGTAAGCGTCGGGGTGCCGCATGTAGTGATAGATCTCGGCGCTGCGCAGCAGGGCCTTGGTCGGGATGCAGCCCCAGTTCAGGCAGATGCCGCCAAGATGTTCCCGGTCCACCACCGCGGTCTTGAACCCGAGCTGCGCCGCCCGGATGGCCGCGACATAGCCGCCCGGCCCCGCGCCGACCACGATGATGTCGTAGGTGTCAGCCATCTCGAATTCTGCCCTCTTCGGATACAGTACCCCTCATCCGCGCCGGCGGCGCAGATGAGGGTCCCTTCTCCCCTTGCGGGAGAAGGTGGCACGCGTAGCGTGACGGATGAGGGGTTCTTGGCTCACACCAGCATCGACATCGGATGTTCGACGATGGTCTTGAAAGCCGAGATCAGTTCCGCCCCCAGCGCGCCATCCACGGCGCGGTGGTCGGTCGAGAGCGACACCGACATGATGGTCGCGACGGCGGGGGCGCCGTCCTTGACGACGACGCGCTTCTCGCCGGCCCCGACAGCGAGAATCGTGGCGTGCGGCGGATTGACGATGGCCTGAAAATTCTTGACGCCGAACATGCCGAGGTTGGAGACCGCCGTGGAGCCCCCCTGGTACTCCTCCGGTTTCAACCTTCGATTGCGGGCACGGCCGGCGAGCTCCTTCATCTCGTTCGAAATGGCCGACAGCGTCTTCGTCTCGGCCGAGCGGATCACCGGCGTGATGAGGCCACCCGGGATGGACACGGCCACGCCGATGTCCGAACGCGTGTGCTTGAGCATCGTTGCCTCGGTCCAGGTAACGTTGGCGTCGGGCACGCGTTGCAGCGCCAGGGCCAACGCCTTGATGATGAAATCGTTGACGGAAATCTTGAAGGTTGGCTTGCCGTCCCGGTCCTTCGGCGCTGAGGCATTGACGGTCTCGCGAAGCTTCAGCAAGGGATCGAGTTCGCAATCGGCCGTCACGTAGAAATGCGGAATGGTCTGTTTTGCCTCGACAAGCCGCCGGGCGATGGTCTTGCGCATCCCGTCATGCGGCACCTCGGTGAAGGAGCCGGGCACGAAGAGGTTCCTTGTGGCCTCGTCCGAAGCGCCGACCGCCTTGCTCACGGGCAGCGAGGTGGCGGGCGCCGCAACCGGAGCCGCGGCTGCCGTCGTGGCAGGCGCCCCGGTCCGCGCGGCTTTGGTCCCGCCCGCCATGGCCGACCTTACGTCCCGTTCCACGATCCGCCCGTGCGGTCCCGACCCGTCGATGCTTTTCAGGTCGAGGCCGGCCTCCTTGGCGATCCGTCTGGCCAGAGGCGAGGCGAAGACGCGGGCGCCATTCGCGCTCGTCGCCGGCTCCGACGCGGTTGCGGCGGACACCGGCACCATGTCGGGGGTCCGTTCGTATTGCAGCCCCACGGGTACGCTCAAAGGTCTGGCCGCCTTGCCGTCCGTCGAAGCGCCGTCCGGTGGAGACTGTTTCGGTGCGGCACCGGCCGAGACCGTCTTGGCGTCCTCGCCTTCGCTGGCGATCAGGCCGATGACGTTGTTGACCGGAACATCCGCGGTTCCTTCCGGCACCACGATCCTGGCCAGCGTGCCCTCGTCGACGGCCTCGACCTCCATGGTGGCCTTGTCGGTTTCGATCTCGGCAATGATGTCGCCAGC
>CAXSEU010000400.1:0-3451 GCA_964236485.1 uncultured Lichenihabitans sp.
CCCCCGATCGAGGAGCGGCGCAGCCGCGACTCGCGCAGGCTGTCGAGCGGGATCGACACCTCCCCGCCCTGGTCGAGATCCTTGATGCTCCTGTTCTTGGAACTGTTCCGCACGGCGCCCCGGATCAGGGCCTTGGCGCGGCGCATGAAGCGTTGCCGGTTGGCGAGGCTCTTGCCGCTGGAGTTGAGGCGTCGATCGACGATGTTCATGATCACTCGCTCATACGGCCGCCATCGCTTCAGCCCGCCTGCTTGGCCCTCATGTACCACTCGACCAGCCGACGGACCTGCCGCTCGGTGTAGCCGCGCGCCACCATGCGTTCGACGAACTCCCCGTGTTTCTTTTCGGTTTCGCTGTCGCGCTTCGAACTGAAGCTGATCACCGGCAGCAATTCCTCCACCTGACTGAACATCCGCCGCTCGATGACCTCTCGGATCTTCTCATAGCTGGTCCACGACGGGTTGCGGCCGGCGTTCTGGGCCCGCGCGCGTAGCGAGAACTTGACCACCTCGTTGCGGAAATCCTTGGGGTTGGCGATACCGGCCGGCTTCTCGACCTTGGTGAGTTCCTGGTTCAGGAGTTCGCGGTTGAGCAGCTGCCCGGTATCGGGATCCTTGAAATCCTGGTCCTCGATCCAGGCATCGGCGTAATCCACGTACCGGTCGAACAGGTTCTGACCATAGTCGTGGTAGGATTCGAGATACGCCTTTTGGATCTCGTGGCCGATGAATTCCGCATAGCGCGGCGCGAGGTCCGCCTTGATGAACTCCCGATAGCGCTTTTCGGCGTCGGCGGGCAGTTGCTCGCGCCGGATCGACTGTTCGAGAACATACATCAGGTGGACCGGATCGGCGACCACCTCCGTCGTATCGTGGTTGAACGTCGCGGCCAGGACCTTGAAGGCAAAGCGCGTCGACACGCCGTCCATGCCCTCGTCGACGCCGGCGGCGTCCTTGTACTCCTGCATGGAGCGAGCCCGCGGATCGACTTCCCGCAGGCTCTCGCCGTCGTAGACCCGCATCTTGGAATAGACGTTGGAGTTCTCGTGTTCACGCAAACGCGAGAGCACCGAGAACCGCGACAGCATGTCGAGCGTCCCCGGCGCGCAGGGCGCTCCGGCCAGCTCCGAATCGCGGATCAGCTTCTCGTAGATGAGCTTTTCCTCGGAAACCCGCAGGCAGTAGGGAACCTTGATGACGTAGATGCGGTCGATGAAGGCCTCGTTGTTGCGATTGCTGCGGAACGTCTGCCATTCCGCCTCGTTGGAATGGGCCATGATGATCCCCGTGAAGGGGATCGCACCGATATTCTCCGTCCCGACATAATTCCCCTCCTGGGTCGCGGTCAGGAGGGGATGCAGCATCTTGATCGGCGCCTTGAACATCTCGACGAACTCGAGCATGCCCTGGTTGGCGCGGTTGAGGCCGCCGGAATAGCTATAGGCGTCGGGGTCGTTCTGCGAGAGCGTCTCCAGCCGCCGGATATCGACCTTGCCGACCAGCGACGAGATGTCCTGGTTGTTCTCGTCGCCGGGCTCGGTCTTGGCCAGCGCCACCTGCCGCAGCCGCGACGGGTTCATCTTCACGACCTTGAAGCGCGAGATGTCGCCGCCGAATTCATCGAGGCGCTTGAGGCACCAGGGGCTCATCAGCCCGGTCAGGCGGCGGCACGGGATGCCGTAGCGCTCCTCGAGCACCGGCCCCATGGCGGCGGGATCGAACAGCCCCAAGGGGCTTTCGAACACCGGACTGATCTCCGTGCCAGCCTTCAGCACGTAGACGGGATGAACCTCGATCAACGCCTTCAGGCGTTCGGCCAAAGAGGACTTACCGCCCCCCACGGGGCCCAGCAGGTAGAGGATCTGCTTGCGTTCCTCGAGACCCTGCGCCGCATGGCGGAAGTAGCTGACGATCCGCTCGATCGTCTCTTCCATGCCGTAGAATTCGGAGAAAGCCGGATAGACCCGGATGGTGCGGTTCATGAAGATGCGGCCGAGTCGCGCATCCCGCGACGTATCAACCATTTCGGGCTCGCCGATCGCGGCGAGGATACGTTCCGGCGCGCCCGCATACATCATGGGATCGGACCGGCAGCCCTCCAGATAATCCGACAGCGACATCTCAGAGGCCCGCCTGGCATCGTAGGACCGGGCAAAACTTGCGAACAGGTCGTTCATCGGATCTGGCCCTCTCGGTGGAGAATGGTCGGACTCACTTACAGAGTGCTGCCTGTAGCTTACGTGAACATTGAGGCCCGCGAGACTGGAGTCCCTCGCGGACGCGCCCTGAAGCCCCGGTCTTAGCGGGCGATTCGATGAAAATAATGGCAAGGACCTCGTGCGGCCACGCTACGCAAGGTTTATGCCGGGGCCAGAGAGGCAGGCCTGCGGAGCGGCGGCGAGCCGGGGCTCAGGCAGCGCGTCGGAGGCGCCGCCTCCGAGGTGCGCTTGGCGGTTGCGGCGGAACGTCCCTGGGATGCCGCCGCGGCGGCTCGTTCGGCCTGGCGCGTGGGATTACAGGCGCGCGAGGCTGACCCGGGCGAGGCCCCGCATGCCGATGGCGCGGGCCGATGCTTCGGAGAGGTCGATGACGCGTCCCGCGGCGAAGGGACCGCGGTCGTTGATCCGCACGACCACGGACCTCCCGTTGGTGTCGTTGGTGACCCGCACGCGCGTGCCAAACGGCCAGTAACGGTGCGCCGCGGTCAACGACCCCGCATTGAGACGCTCGCCACTTGCCGTCTTGCGGCCGTTGAAGCCGCGTCCGCCATACCAGGATGCGAAACCGCCGCCGCCCCGATGATGTCCGCCATGACGCCCACCGTAGCGATGATGTCCAAGATGGTGATTCCAGCCATGGTGGTGCCGGTGCCTTGCCAGAGCTTCCGAGCCACCCAACATCGACGCCAGACTAAGCACTGACGCGGCAACAATTGTCAACTTCACTCGCGGTATTTCCTTATCCCGTTTTGAACAGGCCGGCACCATAGAGGCTTTTGCGGCTGGAATATGTCGCGGCGCGATCGCCGGCCGTGGACGACTTCTATCCAGGTAGACTGTTGCCTTGTACCGCGTTATTGGCTTATGACGCATAGATACGCTGGCACCAGATCTTCATGACCTAAGCCTTGCTTCTGCGAAGTGCCGTTGGGGACCCATCAGGGTTCGGGGAGCGCGGCGGGATCGAAGCATACCCTTTGATGCAGGGTTGGCGGGCCCTATGGTGGCTTGTCCCTCGCGACGGCAAGTCTCCTCGTCAAGAACCCCGAAGATCGATCCGGACCCTGCCCTTGAACCTGACGTTCCGGATATCCAACGGCGCCACCCTGACCGTCCTGGGGCTGGCGTTCGTGCTCGGCCTCGGGCCCTTGACCGCCCTACGCCCCTCCGCTTCAGAGGGGGCGCCGGCGCAAGATCACCATGCCAGCGTCGACACCAGGCTTTACCCCTGGT
>CAXSEU010000401.1:0-756 GCA_964236485.1 uncultured Lichenihabitans sp.
GCGGCTTCTTCTCGTGGCCGACGAGGCCGACCCGCTCGATCATTTGCGCCACACGCTGCCGGATGTCCCGCGGCGGGCGGCGTCGTACCTTCAGCGGAAAGGCTATGTTCTGTTCCACGCTCATGTGAGGGAACAGCGCGTAACCCTGGAACACCATGCCGTAGGAGCGCTGTTCGGCCGAGGTCGCGGTGATGTCGGCGCCGTCCATCATCAGGCGCCCATCGCTGGGCTTTTCGAAGCCGGCCAGGATCATCAGGAACGTGGTCTTGCCTGAGCCCGATGGACCGAGCAGGGTGAGGAACTCGCCCCGCCCGATGTCGAGCGAGAGGTCCTTCAGCGCCCGGAAGGCGCCGAAAGTCTTGCCGATGCCGACGGCCTTGATCTCCGCGGCCTGGCCGCGCTGCGCCATCCCGACACCTCCGAGCACCTGCCGGGAAGGGTAAGCGGGCCGATCCGCCGCGGCAAACGAATTCTCCTCGCGCGATGGGGCGCCGGGCCGGCGCGCCCCATGCGAGGCGGCAGGGGTTTCACGGCGCGCCGCGACATCGATCATCCGTCGCTCCCCATGCCTCGGCGCGCGCCACCTGTGGGGCGCATGACCTCCGCCGCCTGGCGGGCGAGGAAGGGCATTGGCGCGCACGCAAGCCTCATGCCGCCTCGCGCCGGAGCGCCTGCGCCATGCAATGAATGCCGCCGCCGGTCTTGGAAATCTCGCTCATATCCACCACCGCGACCTCGAAGCCGCGGGCCTTCAGC
>CAXSEU010000401.1:766-3448 GCA_964236485.1 uncultured Lichenihabitans sp.
GCTTCGGTCGCGACGAGGAGCGTGCGGGTGACCCCGCGGGCCTTCAGCTTGCCGATCAAGGTCTTGCTGACCGCCGGCGCGATGACGCGATCGCGACCGAGCGACATGAAGTTGCAGCCGAGCGCCATCGTGTCCTGGAACGGAACGTCGATGATTTCATGACCTTTGCCTCGCAGCCAGTCGACGATGCCCGGTTCCGTGCAGGCGAGGCACACCGCCGTCAGTTTCGGCGCGATCGGCACAACCATCAGGTCGATATGCACGTAATATTCGTCGATGAAGGCGAGGCGCGTTTCCCAGCCCTCCTTGCGGAACCAGGTCTCCACCTGGCGCGCGCCCTCCTCCTGCGTGCGGGCGCCGCCGCAGCCGATCAGCACGCACCCGTCCTCGATGACATCGAAGTCGCCGCCCTCGAAGGTGCCGGCCGTCACCATGTCGTAGATCGGAATACCCAGACGCTCGTAGGTGCGCAGAGCGGCGTAGTTCTCGCCGCGTCGCCACCAGTTCGCCATGGCGGTGATGATCGCGCCATAGGGTGTCATGACGCTGGAGTCGCGCGAATAGACCTGCATCGGCAGTTCCGGTTCCGGCTCGTGCCAGTGCACGCGGACGCCGAAATGTTCATAGGCCGCCACGAGATCCTTGTGCTGGGCCTGAGCCACCTGGATGTTGCTCGGCGCCTCGCGCAGATGTTTCCGCGACAACGAACTCGTGGCGAGGTGGCGCAGATGCGCTGGCGAGCCGAGCAGCACGTCCGTCAGCGGGTCGGTCTCGTTGCGAAAGCCCCAGGAGGCGAGCGGCGCCGTGCCGCCCGACAGGTTGCGCCGCTTCAACGTGAAGACGTCGCCGCCGCTCGGCACGCGTTCGTGACGTGTCATGGTCGCTCTCCTGTCAAGGGCGGCGTGGTATCCATCGATTCCGGCCGCGTGCCGTGGTGACATAGTCCGACCGCACCCCTTTCCGCAACGCGGAAGCGGCGGCTTAGCGATCATCGCCGACAAGCCTCTCCCCGAAAGCTCGTGCGGGTCCGCACCGATATGACGGGGCTAGCAATCCTGAGGCCTTCCAACTCCGCCGGACTGCCCTGACTGCCAGGCGTCCCTCTCGGCCCTCAACCAATCGAGAAACGATCGAAGCTTCCTCTGCCGCAGGTGATCCCTCGGGCAGACGATCCATTGCGTGACCAGCCGGACCGGGGGTGGCGCGCGGACCGGGAAGACCAGGAGACCCTGAGCGAGTTCCCGCTCCATCATCAGCGTGCTTTCGAGCGCGACGCCTATGCCGCCGACGGCCGCGTCGATCGCCATGCGGCTTCGGTCGAAGAGCACCCTCCTCCAAGGCCGCTCCGGACTGATCCCCGCGAGCGAGAACCAGCGCGTCCACTGGGCCTGCGACTTCACCGAGTGGATGAGCCGGTGGCGCGGCAGGTCCGCGGGGGTGAGGCTGCAGGACTGGGCGCGATGCGGCGCGCAGACCGGCAGGAACTCCTCTTCCGCCAGGCCTTCGACGAAGAGTCCGGGCCAGCGCCCGTCACCATGCCGGATCTCCACGTCGACCGATTCACGCGCGAAGTCGGTCGGCTCGTTGGTGCCATCGAGGCGCACCTCGATGTCCGGGTGGACATCGAGGAACGAGCCGAGGCGCGGCAGCAGCCACTTGTTCGACAAGGTCGGGATCGCGCGGATGGTCAGCGCCATCGTCGAGCGGAATCCGCGGATGAGGTTGGTGGCTTCCGCGATGCGTTCGATCTCGTCCGAAATGGACGCGAAATAGCGCTCTCCCGCTTCGGTCAGGGCGATGTTGCGTCCGACCTTGAGCATCAACGATGTCCCAAGCTGCACCTCGAGCGACTGGATCTGCTGTGTGACCGCCGATGGCGTCACACTGAGGTCCCGCGCGGCCTTGGAGATGCTGCCGGCGCGCGCGGCGGCATGGAACACGCAGATCGCGCGGATGGGAATCTGCATCACGGGCGGCGCACTCTCGCAAGTGCCGATCCTCGACGGAACTGGCCGGCCAAAGATTAAGCAACGCTAACGACTCTCGCAAGAGTTCTAAATTGCCCTTAACCAAGGCCGGCCTAATCTCGGCGCAACAGGCTGCACAATGCCGGACGCAGGGGCCGAACCCCGTGCGGTCTCGAGGGAGGAACGACGATGACCATCAGACGCGACATCCTTGTCACGACGGCAGCATGGGCCGCGATATCGCAGGGCTCGAGCGCTTTTGCGGCCGACGCCTGCTCGGCTTATCCAACCGCGAAAGCCGACAAGATCGAGTCGACGGACGTCGCCGCGCAATTCGGCGCCGTGCCGGCGTCGGGCAAGTCCCTCCGCTTCGCCTATGTGACAAAGACGCTGATCAACGAGTTCTGGCAGGATGTCGCGGCCGGCGTCAAGAACGAGGCGGCGAAATACAACATCACGGTCAACGTCCAGGCCGCCAAGGACGAGTCCTCGATGGTGGAGCAGTTGAACCTCGCTCAGACCGTGGTGTCACAGAAGCCCGACGCCCTGCTGCTTTCGCCGCAATCCGATTCCAACCTCGTGCCCGTCGTCAAGGCCGCCCAGGCGGCCAATATCCCGACCGTCATCATCGATGACGCGCGCACGCCCGGCGCCAGCGTTTACATCGGCACTGACCAGGTCGCCATCGGGGCGCAGGCGGCCGACTTCCTGCATG
>CAXSEU010000402.1:0-3446 GCA_964236485.1 uncultured Lichenihabitans sp.
AAGCGTCAGCGCCAGCGGGACGATCATCCACACCAGGAGCGCCGCGATGCTCGGCCAGACGAGGGGCCGGGTGTCGATGTCGCGACGACTGCGGGTTACATTCTTGCGGCCCGCGACATCGTTGGACAACGTTGAAGATGTCATTGCGGCGACCTCCCGTCGGAGCCGATCTTCGAGGCAAGACCGCCGGAGCCGAGGCCCCGGCGGCGCGTGCGGTCCGGGACTACTTGGGGTACCCGGCCTGCTTCATGGTGCGCTCGGTTGTCGACTGTGCCTTCTTCAGGGCGGCATCGCCCGAGTCCTGTCCGGCCAGCGCGGCGGCGATATCCTGACCGACGTTGGTGCCGATCGCCTGGAACTCGGGGATCGCCACGAACTGCACCCCGGTGTACGGAACCGGGTTGACGGTCGGCTTTTTGGGATCGGTGGTCTCGATCGCCTTGAGGACGGTCGGCGCGAAGGGCGCCGCCTTCTGGTACTCGGGGTTGTCATAGGTCGACACGCGGGTGCCGGGGGGGGCTGCGACCCACCCTTCGGACTCGCCGACCATCTTGACGTATTCCTTGGAGGTCGCCCAGGCCACGAACTTCTTGGCGGCATCGGCCTGCTTGGTCGATGTCGGAATCCCGAGCGCCCAAGCCCAGAACCAGCCGCTCGCCTTGGGGTTCTTGTCGGTCACCGGCGCCGCCGTGAAGGCGATCTTGTCGGCGACCTGGCTCTGCTTCGGGTCGTAGACGCGTCCAGCGCCCGAGGTCGCATCGATCCACATGGCGCATTTGCCGGAGGCGAAGAGCGCCTGATTCTCGTTGAAGCCGTTGGCGGTAGGGCCGGGAGGGCCGGCCTTCTTCATGACGTCGAGATACCAGTTGATGGTCGACTTCCAGGGGCCGCTCTGGAGCTGCGGCTCCCACTTCATGTTGAACCACTCGCCGCCGAAGGCGTTCACGGCCGTTCCGAGGAAGGCCATGTTCTCGCCCCAGCCCGGCTTGCCGCGAAGGCAGATGCCATAGGTGCCGCTCTTCTTGTCGGTCAGTTTCTCGGCATATTCGGCGATCTGCGCGTAGGTCGGCCTGTCCGGCATCTTGATGCCGGCTTTATCGAACAGATCCTTGCGGTAATACGTGAACGAAGACTCGGCATAGAACGGCGCGGCGTACATCTTGCCGTCGACGCTGAGGCCCTCTTTCACCTGCGGAATCAGGTCTTTGTAGTCGTAGGCGTCGCCGAGGTCGTCGAGCTGGGTCAGCCAGCCTTGCTTGCCCCAGATCGGGGTTTCGTAGGCGCCGATGGTCATCACGTCGAACTGGCCGCCCTTGGTGGCGATGTCGGTCGTGAGGCGCTGGCGGAGCACGTTCTCCTCAAGCACGACCCAGTTCAGCTTGATGCCGGTTTGCTGCTCGAACTTCGGAGACAGCTTCTGCATCACGATCATGTCGCCATTATTGACGGTCGCGATGGTCAACGTGGTCTGTTGAGCGTTTGCACCGACGGTTCCGGTTGCCAAAACAGCAGCAAACAGCCCGCAAAAACGAGCGTAACGCATAAAAGTCCTCCCTGGCGGATTAAGCTGAAAACTGCTCACCCTAGGAGCAAAAACTCACGCCCCGCATGAATGATGTCAAGTGTTATTTACCGAACGCACTCGGGCCGCTGGTCGAGCAGTTTCACGGCGGTCGGCTCGTCGACGACGAGCCCAGTCGCAAAGCGGCCCCGCAATGCCGCCGACAGAGCATCCATCTTGGAGCGGCCGCTGGCAACAAGTATCGTCGGACATTTCGGAACGCTCTTGAGGGGAAACGCGGTGAGCCGTCTCGTCACCTCGTTTTCGATCGGCCGGCCTGCGGCATCGAAGGGCCAGGACCGCAGTTCGCCGACCGCGCCGTCCTCCTGCAGCCGCTGAAGCTCCTCCGGCGTCACGAAGCCGTCCAGCAACAGCGGCGCCGTGGTCCCGATCGAGCCCACGCCGAGGAAGATCGCGTCCGCCTCCTGGTAGAGCGACAGGATCGTACGGTAGCCGCGCTGGCCGATGCAATAGGCGCGCTCCTCCGGCGTCTCGGTGATCACTGGCAGCGGCAGCGGGTAGCATTGGGCGCCGACGCGATCGGCCAGGCGCATGACGACGTCGTAGGGATTGGCGCGTCCATCGCGGGTCAGGTTTCCCAGCGCCGAGACGATCTTGTGGTCGGGACGGTCCATCGAGGTCACCTCGCGCACCGCCTCGAGCAGCATCCGACCGGTTCCAAGCGCAACGACCTGCGACGTCCTTTTGCCGAGGAAGGTCTCGATCATCTGCGCCGCCAGCAGCGTGACGCCGAGCCGGTCGCTCTGGCCGGCATCGCTCGGGGCGACCTCGCACACATCGAGCCCAAAGGCCTCGCGAAGACGCTCGCCGAGTTCCATGCTCTTCAGCAGCGGGTGGTCGAGGCGGAACTTGATCAACCCTTCCGCAATCGCGAGCGCCACGAGGCGCTGCGCGTTCGGACGCGATACATTGAGATCGAGGGCGATCTCGTCCTGGGTGCGCCGCTTGACGTAGTAGAGCCAGCCGGCGCGGGCCGCGAGGTCGAGCCGCCGTGTTCTGGCCTCGATCTTGTCGTTCACGCGCGGCTCCCATCGCCCGTCGTGGGGCGGTACCGTCGGCCTGCCACGTTGCCGCCAAATAAGCGCGGCTTCGTCGGAGGGGTCAAGCCCGCCCGGGCGCAAACGGATCGACCGACCTATTCGCCCCGGAGGTGGAGCGCGATCTCGCGTTCGTGCGGCCGGGTGCGGTGCTCGAAGAGGTAGATCGCCTGCCAGGTGCCGAGCAGCATCCGGCCATCGCCGACAGGCACCGACAGGCTCGTGTGCGTCAGCGCCGTGCGCAGGTGGGCCGGCATGTCGTCGGGGCCTTCGAGATCGTGCGCGTAGCGCCCACCCTCGGGCGCCAGCTTGTCGAAGAAGCTGCCGAGATCGAGCCTGACGGTCGGGTCGGCATTCTCCTGGATCAGCAGCGAGGCCGAGGTGTGGCGGCAGAAGATGGTGAGCAGACCGGTCTGCACGCGCTGCGCCTCCGTCCACGACCCTATGGCCGGCGTGAGATCGATGAAGCCCTTGCCGCGGGTCCGTTGAACGAAACGATGTGTGGCTTGTCGCATGGAGTCTCCGGGTTTGCGGGGCGATGGGTCGCGACGCAAAGGGCCGGAACCCGGCCCCGGTTCCGAAAAGGGCTTTCCGATCGGTCGGTCATGAGGCAGGTTCGCGGACATGAAAGTACGCTGGCTCTTGTCGGACGTACCCGGCCACCGGGGCAGTGAACGCGCTCGTGGGTTGAGAATCGTCCGGGCGATCCAACCCGGCCCATGCCGCGGGAGGGAGGACGCATGTTCATCGGCATCGACATCGGCACGACGTCGGTCAAATCGGTCCTGGTCGAGCCCGGCGGGGCGGTCGTCGCCACGGCGACCTCG
>CAXSEU010000403.1:0-3123 GCA_964236485.1 uncultured Lichenihabitans sp.
CCACCCCTTTTCCTTCGCCCCGAGCGGACGCCGGCATCGCCGGACGCGGCGTGTTCGCGTGTCCTGAGCGGCGGCAAGATCGTCGGCGCGGCTGAGCCGGCCATTGCCGGAGAAGGCGGCTGTGGCGTCGCTGCGCCCCTGCGGCTCAATGCGGTCGTTCTGCCTAGCGGGCGCCGCATCGCGTTCGAGCCGCCCCCGGTCATCCGCTGCGACCTCGCCGAGCGCCTGGCCGACTGGCTGCGCGAGGACGTGGCCGCGATCGTCACGCCTTACGGCGACCTTGTCGGCGTCGTGGACGCCTCCGGCTACGCCTGCCGCGGCCGCAATCGCATCGCCGGAGCGCAACTGTCCGAGCATGCCCGGGGCAATGCCCTCGACATCCTGGCCTTTCGCTACCCCACTCATGCGATCGGGCTGAAGGACGCCGCCTCCCGTGCCTTCCTCGCCGAAGTCGATCGCAGCGCCTGCACTCGTTTCAGCACCGTCCTCGGACCCGGCTCGGACGGCTACCACGAAGACAACCTCCATCTCGACCTGGCGGTGCGCAAGAACGGGTTACACTATTGCCACTGGGAACAGCCTTGAGCCTGCAAAGCTCTTGTTTACTATGATGGCGAACAAACCAGTTGCTGTTCTGTGCCGCTACAATGAAGGACTTGGCCGCTTAGGCGTTTGTTAAAAAGAGAGCGGCATCGTTGACCGAGCGTTCACGATGATTGGCGAAGCCCCCCTCCCGGCGGCGTATCGAAAGGTTGTTCCCGTGCAGGAGCCCTCCTACATGCAAAGCGCGTCCCCCTTGATGGAAGACGTTCGCGCCAGAGCGGAAACGGCCCGAGACCTGCAGGCGAGGCTCTATCGAGAGATTGGAATTTCAGCTGTCGCGGCCGCACTCCGTTGCATCAGCCAGCCCGAACCCGGCCCGAAGCCGGTTGCGGCAGGGGCGCTCCCACCAGCTCCGGAGGCGCGCACGAGCCGTGCCGCCTGAGCCGACGGGTCGGCGTTCAACTCTCCAGCGTCGCCGATCGGCGGACCTGTGCCGCTGATCACGCGCCGCGGCATGCTCCTCGGCTCAGGCTCCCTGGCCGTCGGAACGGCGGGCCTCGTCTCCTATGCGGTGGCGGGAGAGCCCATGATGACGCCGTGCGTCACGCGCTATGCGGTGGCGCCGTCGCGCTGGCCGGATCGTCTGGTGCTGCGCATCGCGGTCGTGGCCGACATCCACGCCTGCGAACCATGGATGTCGGCCGAGCGGGTGCGCGGCATCGCGGAGAGCACCAACGCGCTCGGAGCCGACCTGATCCTGCTCTTGGGCGACTACAATGCCGGTCATAAGCTGGTCACCGGGCCGGTCATGCCCGCGGCCTGGGCCGAGGCTTTGTCGGTCCTTCGTGCCCCGCTCGGCGTCTTCTCGATCCTCGGCAACCACGATTGGTGGCACGGTCCCGTGCCCGGCATGGCCGGCGGCCCGGAAGAGGTCCGCCAAGCCTTGGCCGGCATCGGCATTACGGTTCTCGAAAACCGGGCCGTCGCTTTGGAGAAAGACGGTCACAGGTGCTGGCTGGCCGGGCTGGCGGACCAGATGGCGCATTGGCTGGCGCCCCATCAGACCCGCGGCGCGGACGACCTTCACGGCACATTGGCGGGGGTCACCGATGACGCGCCATTGATCCTCCTGGCGCATGAACCCTTCGTGTTTCGTCGCGTGCCTGACCGTGTCTCGCTGACCCTCTGCGGGCATACCCACGGTGGCCAGGTTCGGCTGCCGATGATCGGCGCACCCTTCGCGCCATCGCGCCGTTACATCTACGGACATATCGTGGAGAACGGCCGTCACATGATCATTTCCGGCGGCCTCGGCGAATCCGGCCTGCCGGTGCGCCTCGGCGTGCCGCCCGAGATCCTCCACATCACGCTGTCTGGCGCGCCCCCGGCGGCGTGACCGCCCGGCCCGGTCACATGACGACGACTTTGGTGCCGATCTTGGCGCGGTTGTAGAGGTCGATCACGTCGATGTTCCGCATCCTGATGCAGCCGGAAGAGGCGTCATGTCCGATCTCGGTGGGCTCGTTGGTGCCGTGGATGCGGTAGAGCGTGTCGTGGCCCTCCGCGTCATAGAGATAGAGCGCCCGCGCGCCCAGAGGATTGTCCGGGCCGCCCGGAACGCCGCCCTGGGCGATGACCGGCTTCAGGTGCGGCCAGCGCTTGATCATGTCCGCCGGCGGCATCCATCGCGGCCATTCCGCGACCCGCTTGATGGTGGCGGTGCCGGTCCAGCCGTAGGCTTCCGCCCCCGTGGCGACGCCATAGCGGATCGCATGTCGATCCGGCAGCACGTAATAGAGGAACTTGTCCTTGGTGTTGACCACGATGGTACCGGGCGGTTGGCCGGTCGGATCCTCGACCTGATAGCGCTCGAAGTTCGCGCCCATGTCGGCTTTCGGAACCTGGGAGATGAAGGCGGCATCGCGCGCCGACAAGGCCGGTTCGGGAGTCGGCTTATACTCGCAGCCGCCGAGCGCCGTGGCAGCGATCAGCGCGATTCCCAGGCCCCAGCCGTTCCGCATTGATAAACCCCGACCGCACCACATCTACACGCTCCTTATACTCCCATGTCCGCCGGCCGGTTGTCACCGAAATGCCTCACTTCGAACTTGCTTGCCGCGCTGTTCCCGCGTTCCGCGCGTTTGGTCTCGGTGATCTGACATGACGACGCTTCTGATCAGCCACCCGGCGGCACTCGGCCATGACATGGGCGCCGGTCATCCAGAACGTCCCGACAGGTTCAGGGCCGTCGACGAGGCACTGTCGGGACCCGGGTTCGAGACGCTGAAGCGCATGCGGGCACCAGCCGCCGGCCGGGAGACGATCGCCCTCGCCCACCCCATGGACTATGTGGACGGCCTCATGGCTGCGGTCGTGGCCGACGGAGGCCTCTTGCGGCTCGATGCCGACACCGCGATGAATGCCGGAACCATGCCGGCGGTGCTCCATGCGGCTGGCGGCGCCAAGCTCGCGGTCGACCAAGTCCTGGGAGGGCACGCCAGCAACGCCTTCGTGGCGATGCGCCCGCCCGGGGAGTCCCAGTACTCGGCGGAATCGGCCTCGATGCGGATGAGGAGGACG
>CAXSEU010000403.1:3133-3446 GCA_964236485.1 uncultured Lichenihabitans sp.
GGTTCTGCTTCTTCAACCACGCCGCCATCGCGGCCCGGCATGCGCAGAAGCGGCACGGGATCGAGCGCGTCGCGATCATCGATTTCGATGTTCATCACGGCAACGGCACGCAGGATATTTTCTGGGCCGACGCGTCGGTGCTCTACGCTTCGACGCATCAGATGCCGCTCTTTCCCGGCACCGGCGGGCCGGGCGAGCGCGGCGATCACGACACGATCGTCAACGCACCACTGCGGCCCGGCGACGACGGCGCGGTTTTCCGCGACGCTTTCACCAGCCGCATCCTGCCCCGGGGCGATTGCTTCGGGCCCGG
>CAXSEU010000404.1:0-3418 GCA_964236485.1 uncultured Lichenihabitans sp.
TTCATGACGATCATGGCGACCAAGATGCCGTTCATCGGCCGCGGCTGAGCCCGGACCGTCGCGCCGAGAGGCGCGCCGGGCGGTGCCTTCATCACCCGGTCCGGCGCGACGCGATGAGCCGCAGGACGTCGTCCACCTTGCCGAGCTCGACCGGCTTCGTGAAGTGCAGATCGAAGCCGGCCTCCTTGGCCTGGATGCGGTCCGATTCGGCTCCCCACCCGGTCAGCGCCACGATCATCATCGGCCCGAGCGACGTGTTCGCCCGCAGTCGCTTGGCGGTTTCGTAGCCGTTCATTCCCGGCATGCCGATGTCCAGGAACACCAGCTCCGGCTGGAACTCGCTCGCCGTCGCCAATGCCGAAGCGCCGGAATCGGCCACCCGCGCCTGGTGGCCCTGAATCGACAAAAGCTCGGCGAGCGTCTGTGCCGCATCGATGTTGTCGTCGACCACCATCACCCGCAGCGAAGCGACCGACTCGCCGCCGGGCGGTGGGGTCGTCTCGCTGGCAACGCTCGCCGACCCCGCCTCCGCCGGCAGACGCACCGTGAACCGGCTCCCCGCTCCCAGTCCTGGGCTCTCCGCCGCCACGCTGCCGCCGTGCATCTCGACCAGGCGTTTGACCAGCGCCAGACCGATGCCGAGCCCGCCTTGGGCGCGGTCGAGCGTTCGGTCGACCTGGGCGAACATGTCGAACACGTGGCTCAGCATAGAAGCCGGGATGCCTTCGCCGGTGTCGGTCACGGAGATGACCGCCTGCTCCCCCTGCCGCGCTGTCGACACGACGATCGTGCTGCCGTCGCTCGAATACTTCGAGGCGTTCGCCAGCAAATTGCTGACGATCTGGCTGATGCGGGCCGGGTCGGCCTGGAGCCAGATCGGCTCGCGCGACAGATCGAGCGTCAGGACGTGCCTGGCGGCATTGAGTTGCGGACCGACCGCCTCCGCGGCGGATTCGATCGCTGTACCCAGCTCGATGCGCTCCTGACGCAGCACGACCTTGCCGCTGGTGATCCGCGACACCTCGAGCAGGTCGTCGATGAGACGGACCATTTGGCCGAGTTGGCGCTCCATCATCGTCTGGGTCCGGTGGGCGATGCTCGGATCGTTCGTGAGCCGCAGAACCTGCAGCCCCGTCCGGACGGGCGCCAGCGGGTTGCGGAGTTCGTGGGCCAGGGTGGCCAGGAATTCGTCCTTGCGTCGGTCGGCCACGCGAAGGGCTTCCTGCGCGTCCTTTTCGGCGGTCCGGTCGTGGGTCACTCCAAGGACGTGGACGATCGCGCCGCCGGCTCCCCGCTCCGGAACCATCAGCACGCTGAAGTGCCGCACGCCGCCATCGGTTTCGTAGCTGAACTCGCGAGTGACGCTCTGACCTTTCTCGAACACGGCCTCGATGGCCGCGTCCCACACGTCGCAGAGCTCGACCGGCATGCCGAGCTCCCGATTGGTCCGGCCGAGGAACTCTTCCAGCGGGCGGCCGGTGAATCGCTCGACCGCGGCGTTGACGAATACATGGCGCAGCTGGCGGTCGAACCGGGTCAGGATGTCGGGCGTGTTGTCGGCGAGTGCCTGAAGTTCGCGCTCGCGTTGCGCGAGGGCGGCTTCGGCCTCCTTGACGACGGTGATGTCGGTATTGGTACCGAACCAGCGTGTCACTGCACCGATCTCGTCCTTGACCGGAAGCACGCGCGTCAGGAACTGGCGGAATCGACCATCCGCGGCCTTGAGCGGGAAGACCATCTCGAACGGCTCGCCGCCGGCGATGGATTGCTGCCACCGCTCCATGACACGAGGCAGCACTTCGGGGTCGTGAACGCTCTGCCAGCCCCAGCCCTCCATCGCCTCGGAGGTCGTGCCGGTATAGGCATACCAGCCCCGGTTGTACCAAGTGATGTGGCCGTCGGGATTCGCCATCCAGCACAGCTGCGGGATGGAATCGGCCAGGATCCGGAACTGCTGCTCGCTGCGCTCCAATTCCCGGATGTGCTCGCGCCTCTGGGTGACATCCCGAAAGGTCAGGACGGCGCCGCTGACCGCGCCCGAGCCGTCGCGGATCGGGGCCGCGCTGTGGTCGATCGGGACGCGCCGCCCGGGCTTCGAGATCAGCACCGAGTGATTGGCAAGCGAGACGACACGGCCTTCCCGGATCGCCTGAAGCGCCGGGCTCTCGACCTCTTTGTCACTGGCTTCATCGCGGATTCGGACGATCTCGACGAGCGCGCGGCCGACCGCTTGTTCGCTCGTCCAGCCGGTGAGATCCACGGCCACGGCATTCATGTAGATGACCGTTCCCGCGGCATCCGCCGAGATCACCGCGTCGCCGATGCTGGCCAGGGTGACGCGAAGCTGGCTGTCGCTTTTGTGCAGCTTCTCGTCCATCGCGCGGCGCTCGGACACGTCGCGAAAGACCAGCACGCATCCGACGACCCGGCCATCCGCCCCCTTGATCGGCGCTGCGCTGTCGTCGATGGCGATCTCGGAGCCATCCGAACGCAGGAGGACGGTGTGGTTGGCCAAGCCGACGACCTTGCCCTCTCGCAAGGCCTTTGCGACCGGGCTCTCCACCGGCGCCCGGGTTGCCTCGTCGACAATGTCGAACACGTTCGCGAGGGGCTTGCCTACGGCCTCGTCTTCGCTCCAGCCCGTCAGGGCCACTGCCGTCGCGTTGATGTAGGAAACCACGCCGGCGGTATCGGTCGTGATCACCGCATCGCCGATGCTCGAGAGCGTGATCCGAAAGCGCTCGCTCGCGGCCGCCAGGGCCGCCTCGGCCTTGCCGCGACGCTCGGCATGCCGGAGCCAAACGAACCCCAGGATCGACGCGGCCAGCAGTGCCAGGAGCCCAAGGACGATGCCGAACTTCGGGCCGCGCCGGTCGGCGCCCTGCGCCTCGCTCTCTGGGCGTTCGGAGAGCCGCGGCTCAAGCTGCGTCGGGTCAGCGGCGCTCCGCGAAGCCGGGTCCGCCAGGGCGACCGATCCGAGGCTGTCGTTCGGCCGGACCATGGTCGAAGCTGTCACGGGCATGCTCGAGACCGTGAGAACAACGGCCAGGGCTACGCCGGTTCGCAAGACATTTCGGGTGGACCTCGGCACTTGTTCTCCTGGCTGGCAGCTCGCTCGAGAGCGGCTGGGTAAAGCCAGTTCCTTCTCCGATCGAAATTGCTTCGTTTCGGCTCCGCGCCTCAGGTCAGCCACCGACTCGCTCGACGCGTCGATCGTCGCTCATCCGCGGGGCGGCAGATCGGTCGTTAAGCGACTGATTCGTCAGGTTGTTGAACTGTGCCGGCTCCGACTTTCGGCGCCACGGCCACGGATGCAGAATCGAGCGGCTGATCACCACCCTCGCCCGCGGGCGACGACCTGAACCATGTCCCACATCCACTTCATCGGCGGCGAAAAAGGCGGTGTCGGCAAATCGGT
>CAXSEU010000405.1:0-347 GCA_964236485.1 uncultured Lichenihabitans sp.
CTTCGAAACCATGCGCCCCGATCGCGCGCATGGTTTCGAAGGCCGGCATGCAGAAGATCACGACCGAGCCGGTCGGGGTCCTGGTCTCGAACGGCGCATAGTCCTCCGCAAGGTCGTAGCGTTCGAGGCCCGGCGGCGAGACGTCGAGAAGCTCCGCCACGATGCCGACATCGCAGAGGCATTCGAAGAGACAGCGCGCGTCCTCGCCGAGGCCGAGGACCGAGCGATGCAGGCCGATGATCGTCACGCTCGGAAGGCTGGTGCCCGGTGCGATGCTGCGCGACAGGCGGCCGAGGGTCTGGAGGAAGGCCGGGAACGGCGGCGTGCCGCTCCGGTCGCGCAGGCGG
>CAXSEU010000405.1:357-3416 GCA_964236485.1 uncultured Lichenihabitans sp.
ATCAGGTGATCGAGTTCGATCGCCGGCGATCCGGCGTCGGCCGGGGTACCCGCGACGGGAGGCGCCTCGCGGCCGAGTGCCGCCAGTTCCGGGCGTCCCAGGAAGCCGGCGATGCGACTGCCCGGGACGCCGTCGCAATAGTACCAGGCACGCAGCGCCGCACCCGCGAGTTCGATCCCGTTTTCCTGCGCGAGGAAGTACATCAACAGGTGGCAGCCCTGCTGGTCGAGGGCCGTCATCAGGGACCTGAGTTCGTCCTCGATGATCACGGGCGCGCTATATCCGCCGCGACCGTGCACCATGAACCACAGCGTGAAGGCATAGAAGGACGCGAGAGTGCCGGCCTCGAAATCCTGCTGTCCTTCGATGAACAGCAAATAGCTCGAATAGAGGACCGGGTTCTGCCGGATGAAGGTTGCGACCACCTCGATGCGCCGCTGTTCCAAGCCTCGACCCCTCAGGACGCGCGATGGAGACCGCCGCGCTCAGATCGTCTGGTTATAGGCGCCGACGCCGTCGTTCTCGCGCAGGACGCCGTCGATGGCCTCGAACATGGTGCGCATCCGCTGTTCCGAAACGGGGCTTTCGACGACCACGACCAGTTCGGGCTTGTTGGAGGAGGCACGCACGAGGCCCCAGGTACCGTCCTCGACCGTCACGCGCACGCCGTTGATGGTGTTGATGTCGCGGATGGCCTGGCCGGTGAAGGTCCCGCCCTCGGCCCGCATCGCCGCGAAGCGCGCCACCACCGCTTCGGCCACCCCGTATTTCCGTTCGTCGGCGCAATGGGGCGACATGGTCGGCGACCCCCAGGTCTTGGGCAGATCGCGGTAAAGATCCGCCATCGTCTTGGTGGGATTGCGATCCAGCATGCCGAGCACCGCGATGGCGGTCAGCAGGCCGTCGTCGTAGCCGAGCCCGATCGGTGCGTTGAAGAAGAAGTGACCGGATTTCTCGAAGCCCGCCAATGCCCCGAGTTCGGACACGCGGCGTTTGATGTAGGAATGGCCGGTCTTCCAGTAATCCGCCTTGACGCCGTTGGCCTTCAGCACCGGGTCGGTGTCGAAAAGTCCCGTCGACTTGACGTCGACCACGAAGGTCGCGCGCGGGTGCAGTTCCGAAAGGTCGCGTGCCAGCATGACGCCGATCTTGTCGGCGAAGATCTCGTGGCCCTCGTCGTCGACGACGCCGCAGCGGTCCCCGTCGCCATCGAAGCCGAGTGCGACATCGGCCCCGACCTCCCTGACCTTCGCGGCCATGGCCTCCAGCATGTGCAGGTCTTCCGGGTTGGGGTTGTAGCGGGGAAATGTGAAGTCGCCCTCGACATCCAGCGGCACCACCTCGCAGCCGAGCGCCGCGAGAAGCCGGGGCGCGAAAGCCCCGGCCGTGCCGTTGCCGCAGGCGGCCACGATCTTCAGCTTGCGGGCGATCTTCGGACGGGCGGAGAGATCCGCGAGGTAGCGCTCGCCGAAATTCTCGGCCGGCAGATAGGCCCCTCCGGCGGCGGGCGTGCCACGCCCTTCGAGCACGATGGCGCGCAACTCGCCCATCTCCTCCGGGCCGAAGGTGACCGGCCGCCGGGCGCCCATTTTGACGCCCGTCCAGCCGTTGTCGTTGTGCGACGCCGTCACCATCGCGACCGCCGGGACGTCGAGCGCGAATTGCGCCCAATAGGCCATGGGCGAGAGGGCGAGACCGATGTCGTGGACCTGCATGCCGGCCCTCACCAGCCCGAGGGCCAGGGCGTGCTTGATCGACGACGAATAGGAGCGAAAATCATGGCCCGTGACGACGGCGTCGATCCCCCGCCCGCGCAGCATGGTGCCCAGCCCCAGTCCGAGCGCCTGCGCGCCCAGCAGGTTGAGTTCCTGCGGAAACAGCCAGCGCGCATCATATTCGCGAAAGCCGGTCGGCTTGACGACGGGCGTCATCTCGGACGCGAAGGAGTTGGGGGCGAGGCTCGCAACGGGGTTCATCGGCGCTCTCTCGAGGTCGGTCGGCGAGCGTGTCGCCCAGCCGGGCCACTCTTAGCCGAGCGCCTTGTCCGGTCAATTCGCGACGGACCCGTCAACCCATCGGAAAGCTTGATGTGGTTAAGGCGCCGGCTGCCCTGCGGCGTCGACCCAGTAGCGGCGCAAGCCATAGAGTTCGACGTCGAGGTAGCGCGGCTTGCTCAGCGGCACCATCGCCGAGCCCTTGGTCCAGCGGACCAGCACGGTGCCGTGGTCTTCGACCTTGTGCCATCCCTCGTCGAGGCTTGCGAGATCGAGTTCGTGGCCGTCGAGGACGAGGCGCCGGACGCAGACGCCGAGCCGCCGGTCGTCGTCGCCTTCGGGCAGCACTTCCGACGTAACCCATATCCGCGACACGAGGCGCAGCGACGACGCGCCTTCCGGCACCGCGAAGATGTAGCGGTTGCCCCGCGCGCTGCGGGCCGCGATCGCGGCGCCGTCGACCTCGACGTGGAGGTCCGGATCGTCGGTCGACGCGTAGCCGAGTTTTCCCGCGACGCTCAACAGCCGCCGTTTGGTGGCGGCCGGGGCAGGCATGCGCCCGACATTGTCCGGCAGCGGCAGGTCGGCGTGAACGAAGCCGTCGGTCCGAAGGAGAGGCTGGTACGTCTCACGTTCGCCGGTGTCGGTTCCTTCGACCGTCACATCCCACAACGGCGCGCCCGCCGCGGGCGAAACCGGCTTGACGGTCGCGCCGTTGACGAGGTGGAGCGCCTGCGACAGGTTCGCCTCCGTGTTCACCTCGCACGAGCAGGCCGTCTCGCGGGGGGCGCGGCCGAACGTCGTGAGGGTCGTGTGGGGGAACTCCTGCCACAGCGCATCGAACACCGGCGTTCGCGCCTGGCCGATCGCGTTGCCGGGGCCGGGCGGCGCGATGGTCCGGACGGTTCGCGCCGCTGCTCGAACAGCTGCGCCCTCGCGTCATGTCGACGGTGGCCAGCCCGCCCGACGCCGACGGCTACTGCAGCCTCTCGTTGCACGCCGGCGCGACGGTCGGCGAGTTGCACCGCGCCGGCGCGGACCTCGACCGGGTGCTGCTGGTCGAGG
>CAXSEU010000406.1:0-3408 GCA_964236485.1 uncultured Lichenihabitans sp.
TACGTTTCGGACGTCGAGCACACCGAGGAAGGCCCGGACGAGTCCCTCGTCCGCTTTTGCGCCGGCGCCGATCTCGTCATCTATGACACCATGTTCAACCAGGCGGAATTCGAAGCCCACCGCGGTTGGGGTCATTCGACCTGGCAGGCCGGGGTTACGCTTTGCAAGGCCGCCGGCGCGCGGGCGCTCGCCGCCTACCATCACCACAAGCGGCATGATGACCGGGCATTGGCCGCGGCCGAGGCCGAATTGGCCGAGGCGCTACCGGGCTCGTTCGTTGCCCGCGACGGCCAGCGCGTGGTGTTCGAGCCGCTCCAGATCAATGTTGCTCCCGCCAAGCGGGCAGGGTGAACGCGGAGCCGTCCGGTCGCGGAGCGACATTGCCGATCGTAGAACAGCAGACCACATCCACACTCCTGCCGTTCTGGGTCCGCGCCTTTGTCCGTGCACGAGCCATCGGGCTCGTCATTGCGGCTCTTGCCATCGGGATCGTCTGCGGCGGCCTTGTGGCGGCCATCGGGTGGACCGTGCAGGAGATGCACGTCGTGCTTTTCGGCCTGCCCAACGGCCAGAGGCTCAGCACCGCCGAAGATGTGCCTGCTTGGCGGATCATGACGGTCCTGGTGGTGGGGGGCGCCGTCATGACGCTGCTTTCCCGCTTCGCGCGCCGGTTCTCCGGGAGACTGGCCGACGCCATCGAGGCCAATGCGCTGTTCGGCGGACGTCTGTCCCTGAAGGGCAGCGTCATCGTCACCGTCCAGACCATCGCCTCCTGTGGATTCGGTGCCTCGGTGGGACTTGAAGCCGGTTACGCGCAGATATCGTCCGCTATCGCGTCCCGCCTCGGCGTGGCGCTGGCGGCCCGACGTGCCGACTTGCGGCTCCTCGTCGCTTGTGGAGCCGCTGGCGCCATCGCGGCAGCCTTCGGTGCGCCCCTGGCGGGGGCCTTCTACGGGTTCGAGGTCGTGCTGGGCACCTACACGGTGGGAGCGTTGGCGCCGGTGGCCACGAGTGCCCTCGCGGCCAGCCTCGTCGCCCGGAACTTCGAGGAGTCGCACTTTCTTGTGAAGCCGGGCTCGCTCGGCACGGTCGGCGGCGGAGATCTGGCCCATATCCTGGCCATCGGTCTGTTGTGCTCGGGTGCGGCGATCCTCCTCATGCTGGCAGTGGCGGCAAGCGAAACGGCTTACAAGCGGGCCGGTATTCCGGCGGCGTGGCGCACCCTGATCGGCGGGTGTCTCATCGGCGGCATGGCGCTCGCGACGCCGCAGGTCCTCGGCGCCGGGCACGGCGCAATGGCGGTCGACCTCGTGGCTTCGCTGACGCCGCTGATGCTTGTGACCATCATCGTGCTCAAAGGCATGGCCGCGGCGGTTTCCCTCGGTTCCGGCTTTCGGGGCGGGCTCTTCTACGCGTCGCTTCTCATCGGGGCTCTTATCGGGCGCCTCTATGCCGACCTCGGCTTCAAGTTATACCCGGGCCTCGCGTTCGATCCCGATCTCGCGGCGCTGACCGGCATGGCGGCGCTGGGCACGGGTGTGATCGGCGCGCCCATCACCATGACGGCGCTGGCCCTGGAGACGACAGGGAACTTCGGCATAACCCTGGCGGCCCTGATCGCCGCGGTCGTGGCCTCGATGATCGTGCGCGAAATCTTCGGCTATTCCTTCGCGACCTGGCGATTCCACCTGCGCGGTGAAAGCATCCGGGGCCCGCATGACATCGGTTGGATGCGCGAGCTATCGGTCAAGAACCTGATGCGGGGCGACGTCAAGACGGCGCCGCTTACGTTTTCCTTGCGCGAGGCGCGACAAAAATTCCCGCCGGGCACGGTCAAGCAGGTCGCGGCGGTGGACGCAAACCAGCGCTATGCCGGTCTCGTCTCCCTCGACGACCTCTTCATGACGCCCGCGGAGGAAGGCGGCGCGGGACTCGAAAGCATCGCGCGCCACAAGGACCGGATGCTCTATCCATGGATGACGGTGCGAGAGGCGCTCGATCTTTTCGAGAAAGGCGAGGCGGACGCGCTCGTCGTGGTCGACCACGAAGCCACCCGCCGCATCGTCGGCCTTCTGACGGAGGCCCATGCGCTTCGCCGCTATGGCGAGGAGTTGGAACGTCAGAACCCCGACAACGTCTTGCGATGACGCCGACGCGCGGGTTTCCTCGAGGTTCCACGATTCCGGGAAGACAGGGCGCGCTTGACCCTTCGAAAGGGTTCGGGCCAAGAACCCGCATGCTGCTTCGAACGCGCGCGCCCGCCAAGATCAACCTGACGCTCCACGTGGTACGGCGGCGCGAGGACGGGTTTCACGATCTCGAAAGTCTCGTCGCCTTCGCGGGTGTGGCGGATATCCTCGAACTTCAGGCCGATGCGCCGCTAGGCCTTGAAATCGTCGGCCCGACCGCCGCCGCCGCCGGGGCGCTCGGCGACAATCTGGTTCTCAAGGCGGCACGCGCCCTGTCGGCCGAGGTCCCGGGGCTCAGGACCGGCGCGTTCCGGCTGATCAAGCGGCTTCCCGTCGGGGCGGGGATCGGTGGCGGCTCGTCGGATGCTGCCGCCGGCCTGCGGCTGCTGGCGCGGCTGAATGGCATCACGCTCGACGATGAGCGCCTGCGGAAGGCCGCGAAGGCGACCGGCTCCGATGTCCCTGTGTGCGTCGAACCGCGGGCCCGGATGATGCGCGGCACCGGTGATCGGCTTGATGCCGCCCTGTCGCCGCGCGCGCTCTGCGCCGTCCTGGTCAACCCTGGGATTCACCTCGACACGCCCGCGGTCTTTGCCGGAATGGGGTGGAGAAAGGGGGAGGACACGCGTCTCGACGCGCATCCGGCGATCCATGACGGTCTCGACCGCGACGCCTTCCTTGCCGCCCTCCAGCGCGCGCGCAACGATATGCAGAAGGCGGCCGGTGACCTCACGCCGGCGGTGCCGAGACTGCTTGACGACCTCGCGGCTTTACCCGGCGTTCGCCTGGTCCGAATGTCTGGGTCGGGCAGCACCTGCTTTGCGTTGTTCGACAGCCGCTCCGCGGTCCGCGAGGCTGCGGCGACGATGCGCAGGCGACATCCAAGCTGGTGGGTCCAGGCCGCGCCGCTGATGTAGGGCTTCGCCCGGCGCCACCTCTGTTCAATGGGCGCGGCCGATGCAGAAATCGACGACGTCGAGCAGGGCCTGTTTCCACGGCGAGGCCGGAAACAAGGCTAGCGCATCGCGCGCCATGGCGCCGTAATGCCGGGCCCTCTCGACCGTGTCGTCGATAATGCCCAGTCGCCGCATCGTCGAAACGGCGTGCTCGGGGTCGCCATCGTGGATCGAGCCACCTTCCAAGGTCCGTCGCCAGAAGGCCCGGTCCGCGTCCCCGCCTCGGCGGAACGCCAGCACGACGGGCAGCGTGATCTTGCCCT
>CAXSEU010000407.1:0-3398 GCA_964236485.1 uncultured Lichenihabitans sp.
ATCGTGCGGGAGGCGGTGGCCCGAGGGCCGCTCGACGGCGACGAGGCGCCCGTGCCCTTTCCCTTCCGCAATGGTGCCGAACTCTTGTCGCAGGGGGCGCTCTCCGGCCTGTCCATCGCCGAGATGGTCCTCGCCAATGAATGCGCCCGCCGCACTGTCACGGAGGTCCACGCCCACGTCGACCGGGTTTTGGACGTGATGATGAGCTGCATCGACCGCGGGCTCGTCACCGAAGGCGAACTGCCGGGCGGTCTCAAGGTGAAGCGCCGGGCCAAGGCCATCCAGGACCGGCTTCGCGCCGGGGAGGGGCGCAATAACCGCTACTCGCACGAGGTGATGGACCATGTCAGCCTTTTCGCCATGGCGGTCAACGAGGAGAATGCCGCAGGGGGCCGGGTGGTCACGGCGCCGACCAACGGTGCCGCCGGCGTGATCCCGGCGGTGCTGCGCTACTATCGGGAGAGTTGCGCCGGAGCGTCGCCGGAGGGCATGCGGCTTTTCATCCTGACCGCGACCGCCGTTGGTGCGCTGTTCAAGATGAACGCCTCGATCTCGGGCGCCGAGGTGGGGTGCCAGGGGGAGGTCGGCGTCGCGTGTTCCATGGCGGCGGCCGGGCTCTGCGCGGCGCTCGGCGGCAGCAACGCGCAGATCGAGAACGCGGCCGAGATCGGCATGGAGCATCATCTCGGCATGACCTGCGACCCGATCGGCGGGCTGGTGCAGATCCCCTGCATCGAGCGCAATGCCTTCGGGGCCGTCAAGGCCATCACGGCGGCCTCCCTCGCCCTGCATGGAGACGGCACCCACAAGGTCTCGCTCGACCATGTGATCGCCACCATGCGACAGACCGGCGCCGACATGAGCGCCAAATACAAGGAAACCAGCCAGGGCGGGCTGGCGGTGAATTTCATCGAGTGCTGAGGGTCTGTTTGAAGACCTATGATCCTCATGCCGAGGAGGGCCACCAGGACCGGCTCGAAGCGCGGCTGATGCTTGCTGTCCCTCGACTCGGCCGCGGGCGCCGGTCCAGGATGAGGCAGCCGGAGTATCAAAAAGCCTGTGAAGCGTCCCGGCGCGAGCCCCTCAGGGATCACCCTGCGATGCGGGACCGAGGCCCCCTTGGAGGCCGTCACGCGCTTGTCATTGCGATCGAACATGCGATACCCGGCATAGCGACCTTGCGCGCCCGCGCCATCCCCAGCCGGACTCCCGAATGGCATCAAAGTTCGTGGCCTTCACGTCGCTCGGACGGAGGTCGCTGCCCAATCAATGGGACGTCGCCGCGCTCTCGCTGATCTTCGGCCTGTTCGTTCTCGTCGTCCACGGCTCGCGCGGCATGCTGGTGCCGCTGGCGAGCCCCGCGACCGCGCCGATCACGCTCGACTATACCTATCTGCCCTACTACGGTCTGCGCACGACGCTTCGCATGTTCCTGGCCCTCGGGGCTTCGCTGCTGTTCACGCTGACCTACGCCACCGTGGCGGCGAAGAGCCGCCGGGCCGAGGTCATCCTCGTGCCGCTGCTCGACGTGTTGCAGTCCGTGCCGATCCTCGGCTTCCTGTCCTTCACGGTGACGTTCTTCCTGGGGCTCTTTCCCGGCAGCGTGCTCGGCGCCGAATGCGCCGCGATCTTCGCGATCTTCACCAGCCAGGCCTGGAACATGGCCTTCTCGTTCTACCAGTCGCTGCGCACCGTGCCGGGCGACCTCGCCGAGGTCTCCGAAGGCTTTCGCCTCTCGAGCTGGCAAAAATTCTGGCAGCTCGAGACACCCTTCGCGGTGCCGGCGCTCATCTACAACATGATGATGTCCATGTCGGGCGGCTGGTTCTTCGTCGTGGCCGCCGAGGCGATCACCGTCGGCGACACCACCATCAAGCTGCCCGGGATCGGCTCCTATCTCGCGGTGGCGATCGACGGGCGCCGGGTCGATGCGGTGCTGGCCGCCGTCGTCACGGTGCTGATCGTCATCCTGCTCTACGACCAGCTGATCTTCCGGCCGATCGTGACCTGGGCGGACAAGTTCCGGGTCGAACTTTCCGCCTCGCAAACCGTGTCGTCCTCCTGGGTGTTGAACATGCTGCAGCGGACCTTCTGGGTGCGCCGCGCCTTCGGGCCCATCGAGACCGCCTTCGAGTGGCTGACCAGCCTCAGGATCGACCTGCCGCGCTTCGGCTCGGGGGGGGCGGAGTCGCCGCGGCTCTCCCGGGCGATCGACATCGCCTGGATCGTCGGCATCGGGCTGCTGGCACTCTACACCGCCTGGGAGACCGTCGCCTTCGTCTCATCGACGCTGGGGTGGCGCGATCTCGTCGACGCCATGGGCCTGCCGCTGATCACCATGCTGCGGGTGATCATCCTCTTGTCCTTGGCCAGCGTCATCTGGGTGCCGATCGCCGTCTGGGTCGGGCTGCGCCCGGCGATCGCCGAACGGGTTCAGCCCGCGGCCCAGTTCCTCGCAGCCTTTCCGGCCAATGTCGTCTTCCCGATCGCGGTGATCGGCATCCTGGCGTTCCATCTCGATCCCGACATCTGGCTGTCGTTCCTGATCGTCTTCGGCACGCAATGGTACATCGTTTTCAACGTCATCGCCGGCGCATCGGCTTTCCCCAACGATCTTCGGGAAGCCTCGGCCAACTTCAGGATCACCGGCTGGTCCTGGTGGCGCAATGTCATGCTGCCCGGGATCTTCCCCTATTACGTCACCGGCGCCCTCACGGCGTCGGGCGGATCGTGGAACGCCGCCATCGTGGCCGAATACGTCAGGTGGGGCGACGACAGGGTCGCGGCGCACGGCATCGGGGCCTATATAGCGAAGGCGACCGAGTCCGGGGATTTTCCACGTATCGTCCTCGGCGTCGCTGTGATGTCGATCTTAGTCATCCTGTATAATCGTCTGCTGTGGCGGCCATTGTTCGGCTATGCGGAGCGCCGGCTGAGGATCGGGTGAGAAGGAAATGTCCATGCTCGATGAAGTCGCCGGGGGCCCACTCCTCGAAGTCCGGCACGTCAGCCAGCGCTACAAGGGCGGCCACGACGACGATGCGCCCGCGGTGCTCGACGATGTCTCGACGACGCTCTCGCGGGGCGAGATCGTCGGCCTGCTCGGGCGTTCGGGCTGTGGCAAGTCCACCCTGCTGCGCATCGTCTCGGGCCTGATCCGCCCTTCGGCCGGCGAGGTCGTCTACCAGGGCAGCAAGGTCGACGGCCCGGCCGACGGCATCGCCATGGTGTTCCAGAGCTTTGCGCTTTTTCCCTGGCTGTCGGTGCTCGAAAATGTCGAACTCGGCCTCAAGGCCCTGCGGGTGCCCGCCGCCGAGGCGCGCAAGCGCTCGCTCGCCGCCATCGACCTCATCGGCCTCGACGGCTACGAGTCGGCCTATCCGAAGGAGCTGTCGGGC
>CAXSEU010000408.1:0-1004 GCA_964236485.1 uncultured Lichenihabitans sp.
CCCTCCACCGGCGCGAAGACGAGGCGACCTGGAGAGCTTTTGCGCGACCCGCCAAGCGACTCGCCCTCGGTGAGCGCTTGACCTTCGAGGACCAGCTCGAATGCCTTTCGCTTTCGGCCGAGATCATCGCCAAGGAGTCCGGCGAGGTCACGCTGAGGTTCAGCCAAGAAGGTGGCAGCCTTGATGCCGCCCTGGAGCGCGTGGGACGACCACCCTTGCCGCCCTACATCGAGGCGCGGCGCGCCGGCGACCGCGACGACGTCGCGGATTACCAGACGATGTTCGCCGAACATCCCGGAGCCGTGGCGGCACCGACCGCAGGGCTGCATTTCACGCCGGACCTCCTCGGCCGCCTTGCCCAAACCGGCGTCGCCCTTCACCGGGTGACCTTGCACGTCGGAGCCGGGACGTTCCTGCCCGTGAAGAGCGAGACCACCGAAGGCCATGTCATGCATGCCGAGACCGGGCGGGTCTCGACCGAGACCGCGCAGGCGCTCAATGACGTTCGTCGACAGGGCGGCCGGATCGTCGCCGTCGGCACGACCTCGCTGCGAATCCTCGAGAGCGCGGCCGCGCCGAACGGCGCACTTCTGCAGTTCTCGGGCGAGACGTCGATCTTCATCACGCCCGGCTACAGGTTTCGTGCGATCGACGGGTTGATGACCAATTTCCATCTTCCTCGATCGACCCTCTTCATGCTGGTGAGCGCATTCGCGGGCATGGCGAACATGCGTGCCGCCTATGATCACGCCATGAGGACGGGATACCGGTTCTACTCCTACGGGGACGCCAGCCTGCTGTGGCGGCTCGCGGATCCGTCCCGAGCCCTCGCGTGACGAGTCCCTTTCGCTTCGAAATCCTGGCCCGCGACGGAGTGGCCCGCACGGGCGTGATCCGTACGGCTCACGGTGAGGTTCGGACGCCCGCCTTCATGCCGGTCGGGACGGCCGCGACCGTGAAGGCGATGTATCCCGAGCAAGTGAGGGCGCTCGGCGCCGATGTCG
>CAXSEU010000408.1:1014-3377 GCA_964236485.1 uncultured Lichenihabitans sp.
GTGGGGGTGTTTGGTGTTGGTGTTGTGTTTGGCAATATTTATTATTTGATGCTCCGGCCGGGCGCGGAGCGGATCGCCGAACTCGGGGGCCTGCACCGGTTCATGAACTGGCCTCACGCGATCCTCACCGACTCGGGCGGCTTTCAGGTCATGAGCCTGGCGAAGCTGAGGCGGCTCGACGAAAGCGGCGTCACCTTCCAGTCGCACATCGACGGCAGCCGCCATGTCCTGTCCCCGGAGCGCGCCATGGAGATCCAGCAACTCCTTGGCTCGGATGTCCAGATGCAACTCGACGAATGCGTCCGGCTACCCTGTTCGAGCGAGGACACCGCACGGGCCATGCGGCTGTCGCTGCGGTGGGGGGAGCGCTGCCGCAAGGCTTTCTCCGGCGGTCCCGGGCAGGCCGCCTTCGGGATCGTCCAGGGCGGCGAAGACGCCGCGTTGCGGATCGAGAGCGCCAAGGCCCTCGTCGACATGGGCTTTGACGGTCATGCCATCGGCGGCCTGGCGGTCGGTGAGCCGCAGCACGTCATGCTGTCCATGATCGAAGCCGTCATGCCGTACCTGCCGGAATCCAAGCCGCGCTATCTCATGGGCGTCGGTACGCCGGACGACCTGCTGGAATCGGGGCGACGCGGCGTCGACATGTTCGATTGCGTCATGCCGACCAGGGCCGGGCGTCACGGCCTCGCCTATACGCGCTTTGGCAAGGTAAACTTACGCAACGCCAAGCACGCCGCCGATGCCCGGCCGCTCGATGAAGCATCGACCTGCCCGGCGGCCCGGGACTACTCGCGAGCCTACCTGCATCACCTCGTCAAGTCCGAGGAGATCCTCGGCATGATGCTGCTCACCTGGGTGAACCTCAGCTATTATCAGGACCTGATGGCGGGCCTCCGGCGAGCCATCGCGGCCGGCGAGATGCAGGCCTTCAGCGAACGAACCAAGGCCGGCTGGAGCGGAGCGGAAACGAGCTGATTCTTGCGAGGCGCTGGCTCCTTGCAGCATTTGCAACCAGGGCCCAATGCGGCTAAGCCGAGAGGGCAACGTCTAGGTGGAAGGTTGGCGCTTCGGCCTCGAGCGTATGCTCGCCAGGTCGCCGGTCCCCGCGTGATCCGGCCTGACCAACCCCGCCTCGAGTTTCCGCATGCGATTGAGCCGCTACTTCCTGCCGATTCTGAGGGACATACCGAAAGAAGCTGAAATCGTATCGCATCGGTTGATGCTGCGCGCGGGAATGATCCGGCAGGAATCGGCGGGCATCTACGCCTGGCTGCCGCTAGGCCTTCGGGTGCTGAACAAGGTCAACGCCATCATCCGTGAGGAGCAGGACCGCACGGGCGCGCTCGAAGTCATGATGCCGACCATCCAGTCTGCCGACCTCTGGCGTGAGTCCGGGCGCTACGACGATTACGGCAAGGAGATGCTGCGCATCAAGGATCGGCATGAGCGCGAGATGCTGTATGGGCCGACTAACGAGGAGATGATCACCGAGATCTTCCGCTCCTCGGTCCGCTCCTACAAGGATCTGCCGCTGAACCTCTACCACATTCAGTGGAAGTTCCGTGACGAGGTGAGGCCGCGCTTCGGGGTCATGCGAAGCCGCGAATTCTTGATGAAAGACGCCTATTCGTTCGATCTCGACCACGCCGGGGCGCGGCACTCCTACAACAAGATGTTCGTCGCCTATCTGCGAACCTTCGCCCGGCTCGGCGTCACGGCCGTTCCCATGATCGCCGATACGGGGCCGATCGGTGGAGACCTCAGCCACGAGTTCGTCATCCTCGCGGCGACGGGCGAGAGCGAAGTCTACTGCCACAAGGATTACCTCGGCTTCGAGGCGCCGCCCGCCGACATCGATTTCGACGACCCGGAGGCGCTCCAGGGCGTCGTCGATCGCTGGACCTCCCTCTTCGCCGCGACATCGGAGAAATTCGACGCCGCAGCCTTCGAGGGGGTGCCCGAGGCCTCGCGAGTCTCGGCGCGCGGCATCGAGATCGGCCATATCTTCTATTTCGGCACGAAATATTCCGAGCCGATGCGGGCCGTCGTCAACGGACCGGACGGCAAGGAAGTGCCGGTGCACATGGGTTCTTACGGGATCGGGCCGTCCCGCGTCGTCGCCGCCCTGATCGAGGCGGGCCACGACGAGAACGGCATCATCTGGCCCGATGCCGTCGCACCCTTCAAGGTCGGCATCGCCAATCTGAAGGTGGGCGATGCCGGCACCGACAAGGCATGTTCGACGCTCTACGAGCGCCTCACGGCGGCGGGCGTGGACACGCTCTATGACGATCGGGACGAGAGGCCGGGCGCGAAATTCGCCACGATGGACCTGATCGGCTTGCCGCAGCAGGTGATCG
>CAXSEU010000409.1:0-1497 GCA_964236485.1 uncultured Lichenihabitans sp.
CCTCGGCCTCAATGTTTATCCGGATGGCCGAAGCGCCGCATCGCGCCCTGATCGAGCGGGAAGGCGCTCCGGCCATCCGGGCCGAGAAGTCCCGCGAAATCCGCCGGATCGGTGCTGCGGGCCGCCAGGGCCTCGAGATCGCCTCCGGGCGGAAGCCGGATGCCTGCGGGCCCAAGGTTGTCGAGGATGATCTGCTCGGAGGCCTGGCCGCCGTCGGCGATGTGCAGATCCCGACCGAGCGCGAAGAGGTTGCGCTCGAGCCGGTTGGCTTTGGCGACCTCCGGACGATCGAGCAGGATTTCGGCAAGGCCGGGATATCGGTCGCGCCACAGGCGGGACGCGACAGGCATGGCCGCATAGGCGGTTCGCAGTTCCGACGTGCGATCGCGGATCGCCGTCGCGGCCCATGTCTGTCCGCGCGAATCGAGGTGGATGCCGGGGCTCGACGCCACGAAGGCATTGCCTTCGATGAGGTTGTCGCGGCCGCCGCCGATGAACACCGGTTGGTCGACGCGGAGGAAGAGGTTGCGGCGCACCGTGAAGCCGCTGGCCTCGTCGTCGAGGTAGACGCCCTTGGTCTCGGCGCCCGGCGGGGCGCGGACATCGTGCATGAAATTGCCCTCGATCAGCGTGCCGCGCGCGGTCCAATCCCGGCCCGCGTAGATGGCGCCGTTGTCGCTGGAGCCCACCACCACCCGCGCGATCTCGTTGCCAACGATCCTGTGGTCGTTGCCGTGGATATGCAAGGCGGCGTCCATGCCGTCGTGGATGAAATTGCCCGATACCAGGGCACCGACGCCGTCGAGCTCGACGGCTGGACTCTGGGTGCGTGAGCCGAGCGCCCACCGGGTCAGGCGGCTGTTGCGGATGAAGAGGCCGCCTGGCGCGAGCGAGGGCCGGTCGCCGCCATCCAGGCGTACGGCGACCCTGCCCGTGTCCTCGACGTCGCAGTCCTCGAGGCCGCTGTTTCGCGCCCCGCTGAACACCGCCGCCCGGCTGCCGGCCCAGGCGAGGCGCGAGGCGCGCAGGACGATGTCGCCGCCGCCCCGCACGGTGACGAGGTCGCCCCGGCTCTGCGCCAGTTCGAGGTTTTCGATGCGGACGTGGCTCGCGTCCTCCAGGCTGAACAGCGTGTCGGCGACCGCGACATCGAGCGTTTGCGCATTTGCCCGCGGCCACGCCACGAGCAGGCCGTCGGCGCCGTCGCGCCACCACTCGCCCGGCGCGTCGAGTTCGCTCAGGGCGTGGGAGATGCGAAACCGCGCTCCTGCGAGGATGCCCTCATAGGGCAGTTCGGACAGTCCGATCCGTCGCTGAACGGGATCGACGTCCGTGACGGGAAGGGATTCAAAAAGCCAGTTCCAGCGCCAATAGCCTTCCGCCCAGAGGTCCGGCTCGTCGTGCCAGCGCGCCAGTTGCTCGGCCCCGGGCGCGAAGCCCGGCCGCGCCGCATCGGCCGTGCCGGCCGCGACCCTCGCCCATCCCTCATTGGGCCAG
>CAXSEU010000409.1:1535-3367 GCA_964236485.1 uncultured Lichenihabitans sp.
TCGCGACTGGCTGCGCGGCGTCCGGCAGACGGTAGATCCTGACGTGGTCGCGAGCCGCGGCAGGCAGGCGGGCGACCAGCGCGGGATCGAGCATGACTGACACGGGCTCGACGGACACGCTGCCGAGGATGCGCGATCCGTGCCCAGCCGCCCCGCGGATGGTGAGGGGCGCCATGGCGGGTCCGCTTTGCGCGGGACCGATGTGCAACGGGTGCGACAGACGGTAGATGCCGGGCGCGAGGTCGAGCACGATGGGCCGCTCGGGCCAACGCCGCCGAAGGTCGGTCACAAGATCGAGGGCCGCTTCGAGGCCGACGACCGCCCGGAACGCGGGCGGTGCGACTGGCGTGCCGGCGCGAGGTTCGACATCGATGACCAGCGGGCGCGGGGCCTCCCAGGCCAAGGCTTCCTCGGTGCCGCCGCAGGCCCAGGGCGACAGGGCAAGCCACAGGCCGAGAAGTCTTCGGAGGGTACCGGCTCGCGCGGTCAGGTCGCGCATCGCTTCAGCCGCCTCTCGGATCCGGCGCCGCGCGGCGCCCCCACGCCGGCCCGATGAGCAGCGCCAGGGGACGGAGGACCCGGCGGATCCCGCCACCGAGGCCAAAAGCGGCCGCCAGCAGGTAGGTCATCGAGGTGGCATGGCCGATGAGGACGACCAGGGTGGCGCCCACCAGCCCGAAGTCCGCCAGGAGCGGATGGAGGACAAGCAGCGAAACGCAGAGGCTGGCCGCGAAGGCGCGGAAGATCGCCCCGGTTTGCTGCGTCGCCCTGAAGTACTGGGCCAACATGTCGCGCAGGAAGATGAAGGCGACGCCCAGCGTCAGCACCCGCAGGCACGCCGCGTAAGGTACGAAGGCGGGTCCGAACATCAGCTTGAGCAGCAGGGGGGCCGGAACTGCGATGGCGAGCAGCAACACGAGCACGAGGCTCCCGAGCAGCGTCGCGGTGGAGACCAGGTAACGGCGCAAGCCTTTGCGGCCGCCCGCCGCGAGGGCGCGCCCGGCCCGCACGGGAATGATGTTCTCGGTCGCCGAGAGAAACAGCAGCACCAGCCCGACGACGTACTGGGCCGCCCGCAGGCCGCCGGTGGCCTGATCGCCCAGAACGCCGCCGGCGATGATCCACACCACCTGCTCCTGACCGAAGGTGACGATGACGACCGGCAGCAACCAGCGGGCGAGGGGCACGTGCCGCCGGGCGACCGCGACGAGGTGGAGATCGCGTGGCCGCGTCTTCCGCCGGCCGCCGAGCATCGGCAGCGTCGTCACCAGGGCCGTGCCGGCCAGGATCCACAGGAGAGCCGTGACCGTCACCGGGCCACCCGCCGCACGGTAGAGAAGGGCTGCCAGTGGGAAGGCGAGCGCTCGGGCGCCATCCATGCCGAGGGCCTTGAGGCCCGCGGCCCGCGCGAAGAGAAGCCGGCGGAGGGTGAACTGCAGGTTCTGTGCCGCCGTCACGGCACCCGACGCGATGAGAAAGCCCTCGCAGGAGGGCTCGCCCCGCAAGTAGAACAGCACACCGAGAATGGCGAGCCCGATCAGTCCTCCCGCGACCGACAGCATCGCGGCCCAGATCACGAGGGAGAGGTCGTAGGTCGATTGCGCGCGCGCCCGCCGGCCGATGATCGTCATCATCGGCGCGGTGACGAGCGCGTTATGGACGCCCTGCGCGAGGCTGACGACGATCATCGCCAGGGCGAACCGACCGAAGGCCTCGATGTCGAGCATCCTCGCCGTGGCGATCCCGGACTCCTTCGGCGTGCACGGCGTGCTCTTCGCCGGCACGTACGTCGGGATCCAGGTCGGCCGTCAGGGCTTCCTCACGTTCGGCGC
>CAXSEU010000410.1:0-2464 GCA_964236485.1 uncultured Lichenihabitans sp.
ATTTCGAGTGCCTGCACGAGGTGAAGCTGATCGTCGACCTCATCTACGAGGGCGGTATCGCCAACATGAACTATTCGATCTCGAACACCGCCGAATATGGCGAATATGTCACCGGCCCCCGCATCATCACGCCCGACACCAAGACCGAGATGAAGCGCGTGCTCGCCGATATCCAGTCCGGCAAGTTCACCCGGGACTGGATGCTCGAGAACAAGGTCTCGCAGACCTCGTTCAAGGCGACCCGCATGCGCAACAACGCCCACCAGATCGAAGAGGTCGGCGAAAAACTACGCGCCATGATGCCATGGATCTCGAAGAACAAGATGGTCGACAGGGCCCGGAACTGATGGGCTCCCACCTTCTCCCCGACGGGGAGAAGGTCCGTTGCTTCAGATGAACCGTCATGACATCCTTTCATTTCGTTCCACGCGCCACTCAAGGAACGGTCGCTGGTCCCCCGCGATCCGTGCCCTTCACCCCGTCGACAAGGCTCTTTATCCTCTCGTAGGCGACGTCGGGGTCGACGATGTCTCGAATGCCCACGCCGCTCGCCGATATATTGCCGAAACCGAGAGCGTAGAAGGGATTGGAACGAGGCCCCGATCCGGTGGCCAACGTTCCTAGGTAAATCGTTCCCAAGTTGCAGGTTCGTTGAAGTATGCCCCTTCTTAGGGTCACCTCCAGGACGTCTCGGTATCGGATCGTTTTCTTATTGAGCGAAAAGAAACCTTCCTCGAACTCAAGATGGTCATTGTAGAACTTATATTCGGTTTTGCCATAATTAAGTTTTTTGCCGAAAAAAGCTATTATGGGAACAAGGATGAACGCGGCGGAGCCAAAAAGGATAAACGGTGATCGTCCCGCGATGCCCAGGAGACTGCTGGAAAAGCCACCCAGAAACCCACCAGCCCACAACGTGAAGAATAACTGCAATGGCAATTGCGTCAGAAGCGCAATCCAGCCAACGAATGTGGGCCGCTCGATTAACGGCATACGAGGCGATTCTCAAATGCTTGTAGGGTCAGTAAACGGGCGACCGAGCCAAGTCGTCGACGCAGCAAATAGCAAGGCTTCGCCTCGACTGTAAATCCCGCCCCTCTATACCAGACGGAGGCAGCGCCGAACGCTGGGAGCGCCATGACATCTTCGCGGCCCAATTCCATCTCGCCTACGCCATGGCGGCAACGCGGCGGCCACCTTCTCGACGTAGCGGCCCGGTCACGATCTCCAGCCGATCCACACCGTGCGCTTATCGAACCATAGGGGCTGCGGCGGCTAACAGGGGAGGAAATCGAACCGTCCAGAGTGCATCCCATTTCAGACGAGGCACCGGACATCCGCGATCCGCGACGGGTCGCTCCGACGAGCGCCCTATCGTCAAAGAACACTTTCGACGTCTGTCCGCGCAAAATCCCGTCCGACATAGAGCAAGGGACAGCCGCGGGTCTTCGCGAGTTCATAGGCGAAGCAGTCCCCAAAATTCAGTGCGGCGGGGTGCCGTCCCTTGCCCCATGTCCCATAAGCGATCGCGATCCGCCGTGCCGAAGCGGAGGTCACGGCCACGATCTCGAATGCCATGCCGTCGATCAGACGCGCCATTTCAACACCGACGTTTCGCCGGGCGGCGACGATGAGCGCTTCAGCCATGGTTCCGGCCGACAGAAGCGGATCCTCGGCCCTTTCCAGGGCCGCCACACAAGCTTCCGCCTCCGGTTCGCCGAGCAGGATCGCCATCAAGGCCGAGGTATCGACCACGATCATCCCGGGAGGCCGTCCTCGTCATAGAGGACATCCGGGCTGCGCGCGGCGCCGGGTCCTGCAGTTGCCTTGGCGGCGGCCGAGGCCCGCAAAGCTTCGAGGAGCGCGCGGCGGGACCGTCGGTCCGGCACGGCGCGAAAGGGGACCAAGCGCACCGCGGCCTGGCCGTGGCGCGTCAAGATGATCTCGTCGCCCGCTTCCGCACGGCGGACGAGGTCCGTCAATTGACCTTTGGCGTCGGTCACGGAGATCCGCACGGTTGCTCCTGGACATCGACCAAGACTTGCCGCAATCTAGTCCACTCGATGGTCCAGAGCAACGGACGCGAGCCGATCCGAGCCCCGGTGAACATCGCCCCATGAACGTCCTCTCGATCCAATCGCATGTCGCCTATGGCCACGTCGGCAATGCGGCAGCGACCTTTCCGATGCAGCGGCTCGGTCACGAGGTGTGGCCCATCCACACGGTGCAGTTCTCGAACCACACCGGCTATGGCGCCTGGCGCGGCCAGGTCTTCGACGCCGGGCTCATCGGCGAATGCGTCGAGGGCATCACCGAGCGCGGGGTCCTCGCCAAATGCGATGGCGTGCTGTCGGGCTATATGGGCTCGGCCGACACGGGCATCGCCATCCTCGATGCCGCCGCCCGCGTCCGAAGCGTCAACCCCGAGGCGCGCTATTGCTGCGACCCGGTGCTGGGCGACGCC
>CAXSEU010000410.1:2474-3341 GCA_964236485.1 uncultured Lichenihabitans sp.
CTGCTTTCGCCGTCACGATGCGCACGCCCGGTGATGACTTCGATCTCGTCAACGGCTGGCTCGTCGCGGAGGGGGTGGTGTCGGCCGCGGCCGATGTCGTGACGCCCAACCAGTTCGAGATGGAACTCCTGTGCGGCGAGCCGATCACGAACGGGTCCGCCATGCGAAGGGCTGTGGCTCTCGTGCACGGGCTCGGACCCCGCACCATCATGGTGACCTCCTACATGGGCGAGGCGACGCCGCCGGACGCGATCGATCTCCTGGCGTCGGACGGCACCTCGCTTTGGCGGGTGCGGACGCCGAAACTCGACCTCGCGGTTAACGGCGCCGGCGATGCCATCGCGGCGCTCTTCTTCGTCACCTTGCTGGAGCGTCGCTCGGTGCCGGAGGCGCTCTCGCATGCCGCCTCCGCCATCTTCGGGCTGATGAAGCGCACGGCCGAGCTCGGCTCGCGCGAACTCGCCCTGGTGGCGGCACAGGAGGAATTCGTCGCGCCGAGCCGCATGTTCCTGCCCGAACCGGTCTAATCCGCCGTTCGGGTCCAGAGCATCACCGAGCCGAAGGTCGCGGACAGGCGATAATCCCGCAGGGCGCTTCGGACCTCCGGCTCCGCCGCGATCCAGACCGGCCAGGCCTGAACCGAGGCCAGGATGGCATCGGGTTTCCGGCCGCGGATGTCGGAGGCCATGGTCAGGCCTTCGAAGGCGAGGTCGCGGCCGTAGGGGCCGTCGCGGTCGAGGCGGCCGGTCAGCCTCGCCACGTAGAGGCTGATCCACCCCGACATCAGCGTCCCCACCCAGATGCCGCCGATCCGCCGCACCAGGGGGTGGCCGACAGCAATGTCGCTGGAGAGCGACATGACGCGGG
>CAXSEU010000411.1:0-2836 GCA_964236485.1 uncultured Lichenihabitans sp.
GTTGGTTTGGGTTCAACACATCAAAATATCAAAAGACTCTAACACGCCAGAGCGCGGTGTCAACGCCGACCGACGCGCGCGTCATCTCCCGCGCCGACCCGCCGCAGCTGCTGTCCTTTCCGAAGAAGCTGCCAATCATCCTGATCGCGACCCTGACCGGCCTCCTGCTGTCGATCGGCATCGTGATCGCCCGGGAACTCCTGTCCGGACAAGGTTTCGCCGAACCCGAGGCCTACGACCTTCTTCCCCAGCGTGTCGGCCTCAGGCCTTCGGTTCACGACCAGGCCGCGTCCGCTTTGGCGTCGGTGCCCGCGGCAGTCGGGTCATCGCCGCGACCGCCGGTGGCAAAGTCGGTGATCGAGACGCTGCTCGACCTTCGGCTACGCCGCAGCAGCCCCGTCGCGACCCGCATCTTCGTCGCCACCACATCGTCCGATGCAACGACGGAACGCGGCGCGCTGGATCTCGGCCGGCAGCTGGCCCTGAAGGCCAGGACGATCCTGGTCAGCGTCGACCGTGCCGTGCCGGTCACGGCGGTCGACGAGGGCCGTTCGGGGACGGACGTCGCCATCGAGCCCAAAGCCGCGGAGGCGGGCCTGACGGAACTGCTTTCCGGTACAGCGACCTTCGCCGAGATCATTCACCGCGACGGCTCTTCGCGCCTGCATGTCGTCCCAGTCGGACAAGCTGAGTTGCCGAAGAGCGCGGCGCCGGATTACGGGCTCGTCGTCGAAGCCTTGGCGGAAACTTACGACTTCGTCGTTCTTCACTCGGCAACACCTCGTGGCGACCTGGCGCGGCAATTGGCGGCCGGTTGCGACGCCGCGGTGCTGATCTCGGGCAATGACCGGATGGAGGCGGGCGAGCAGGAGATGTGGCAGCATTTCGAAGCCGTGACGGCGGTGCCGCTCTTCCGGGTCGCGGCAGCGGCATTGGTTCCCACCAGCCTGAGCGAAGCGGCCTGAACCGGCAAGGACACGACGATCTCCTGGGGTGCGCGGCGTCGTGCCCCGCCCTCAGAACCCCAATCTGCGCACGACGCGGCGCAGGGTGCGGACCGCCGCCCAGGCCCGATGCGACTGCTTGATTTCCCGCTTGACCCGAAGCCGCATCCGTTCTCCAGCTGCGAAGAGCTTGCCTCGACCCGACATGGTGACCAGACTGTCGAAGAGGGGTTCCGACTCGGGACAATAGATTTCCTTGTACCGGGCCTCCCCGATCCCGAGGTCGAAGACCGAGAAGCCGTCGACGCATTTCGTCCGAATGACGCTTTCGAGCAGGATCTCGCCCGGGCTCGAACGGGAGATTTCCGGATCTCCGTCGAAGGACATTACCATGCCGCAGAACCGGTCGCGGTGGGATGTTCCGCCGAAGGTCGCCACGATCCGCGTCCCACAATAAAGCGCATGGAGTTCCACCGGCGGCTGCGCCATGCCGGCGACCGAGGATCGTTTAAGGAAGGCATGAAGGTCCGGAAGATCGGCGGCGCCAAGCCCCAGCGCCACGCAGCGCGACTGGCGTTGCGCCACGAAAGCCTCGAGGATGGCCTGTCCGGCCTCGGGCGTGCGCGCCACCAGATGTTCGACCGGCCCTGAGGCTTCGAGGCGCGCGGCTTTCTTGCGCAGTTTCTTTCGGTTGTCGCGGGACAGATTCTGGCGGACGAATTCGGCCGGATCGCGGAACAGCGCGACTTTGTAGCCGAAACTGGGACTCGGCTGATGGGGCAAGAGCATCAAGGGATTGGCAACGCCCTCCCACTGATGCGGCTGATTGCGCAGGACGAAGAGATCGATCGATACCGGCCCGGCCCGCGCAGCGCCGCGCAGCAGCCGAAGAACCGCCGCCGCCGACCAGACCGGGCCGGGCTGGAACAGGCCGATGTTGAAGTTGCTGTCACGGCCGCCAAGGAAACCCGCGACGGTCAGCATGCCCTGTCTCCAAAGGCAGAAGGGCAGCAAGGCGAGCGGCGCGTCTTCGGCATCGAATGCCACGATGATGAAGGGTGAAACGCCCATCGAGCGCCCGGTGGTCTCGAGCCACGGCTGAAGCCAGCGCCACGTCTGATAGGGCGACACAGCGGCGACGGCCTCGAGCCTCTGCCAGATTGCCAGCGCCTGCACAGGGTTCCGGAATACTTCGACGCGCCGCACGCGCGCCGACACCCTGTCGTCGCGGCGCGCGCGAACAGCGTCGATGAGCGGCGACGAACCGGTGCTGTCGAACATGGAGACGATCCAAGGCTCCGAGGACCGGAACCTGTCGGCCGAGACGGTAGCAACAAAGCCTCAACGGCTTCTTGCGTAGGGTATCGGACGCATTCCCAAGCGGGGTCACTCGGCCATGAAACAAGCGATCATCGGTGCCGGTTTTTCGCTGCTGGGTGCGACCGGCCTGCACCAGTTTGCACCGCCGGGGCTGCGGGGCATCGGCGCCATCCTGATGTTCCACCACGTCCGGCCTCCGTTCCCGGATCCGTTCCGGCCCAATGGGCTGCTGGAGGTCACGCCCGAGTTCCTCGAAGCGGTCATCGTTCGCCTTCGCCACCGAGGGTACGAGATCGTGTCGATGGATGACGCGGTGGCCCGATGCCGCATGGGAGCCGATCCGTCGCGAGGACCCTTCGCGGTGCTGAGCTTCGATGATGGATACCGGGACAACGTCGAGCATGCGCTTCCGGTACTGGAGCGGCACGAGGCTCCATTCACGCTGTTCGTCACGGCGGGGTTCGCCGATACGACGGCGCGGCTCTGGTGGATCGAGCTCGAGGAGGCGATCCGGCGCAGCGATGCCGTCGACGTGACGATCGGGACCGAGACCGTCAAGATGCCGACGAGAT
>CAXSEU010000411.1:2846-3315 GCA_964236485.1 uncultured Lichenihabitans sp.
TCGGACAGCTCTGCCTTGCGGCGGGCGTCGATAGCCGGCAGCTCACGGCAAGCCATTGCATGGCCTGGAGCGACATCGCCCGCCTCAGCCGCCATCGGCTGGCGACGATCGGCGCCCATACGATGACGCATCCCCGCCTCGCCAAACTCGAGGAGGCCGACATGCTTTTCGAGATGGAGCGAAGCCGCGACGAGATCCAGAAGCGCCTCGAAAAGTTGGTACGCCATTTCGCTTATCCGGTGGGCGATCCGACATCGGCGGGGCCGCGGGAGTTCGAGGCTGCCAGGCAGCTCGGGTTCGCCAGCGCCGTGACCACCCGCCCGGGCGTCGTCTTCCCGGACCATGCGGGGCACCTCACCGCCCTGCCGCGACTTTCGGTGAACGGCGAGTGGCAGAACCTCAGGAACATCGATGTCCTGCTGTCCGGGGCGGCCTTCGCGCTCTGGAATCGCGGCCGCCGGGTCAATGC
>CAXSEU010000412.1:0-2072 GCA_964236485.1 uncultured Lichenihabitans sp.
AACCGCATAAGGTGAAGATAGGTCGGATTGGCCTTGGTCTAGCGCGATCGGAGAAACCCTCACCGGCCCGCGCGAATCTTCAACTCTGCGGCTCGACCTCGATCGTGACGTGCGACAGCGTTTTGAACCCGGCGAGGCGGCTGCGGTAGAAGGCCGCTCCCCGGTCCCGGATCGTGGCCACCGACAGGATCGCCCCGAAGTGGCCGGGACCGAGCCGCCAGAGGTGCAGGTCCGTCACGTGGTCACCATCCTGCTCGATGGTGTCCCTGACCTTCGCGGACATCGCCCTGTCGGGGTTCATGTCGAGCAGGATCGCGCCCGTGTCGCGGACCAAGCCGTAGGCCCACGAGGCGATGACGCAGGCACCGACGATGCCCGCGAGCGGGTCCATCCAGAGCCAGCCGAACGCCCGCGCCAGGACAAGCCCGACGATGACCAGCACGGACACGGCGGCGTCGGCGATCACGTGGACGACGGCCGCGCGCATGTTGTTGTCCCGGTGCGCCTTGCCATCGCCGTGGTCATGTTCCTCGAAGACAACCGCGTGAGCGGCCCCTGCCACGTTCACCTGTGCGACGAATGCATGCGGCTCGGGAATGTCCTCGGTGGACTCCAGGTAGCCGCCCCGGTCGGCCATCGCGAAGAGCTGCCGGATGCCGCCGGGCCGGACCGTCTCGACCGTGACCGCTGCCGACAGCGCGGCGCCGCCCTCGCGGCGCAGGCGGAAGACCGGAGGCACGCCATCCTCGAAGACGCTGAGGACCAGAGCGCCGCCGTCGGTTTCGATGCGATGCCCCTCGTCATGATCGCCGTGTGCATGGCCACCATGGCCGTGCCCGTGGCCATGGCCGTGCCCGTGATCATGCCCGCCGCCCAGCAGCCAGACGGAGCCGACGTTCACGGCCAAGCCGAGACAGGCGATGGGGATGGCCTCGGCAAAACGGATAGGCACGGGCGAGAAGAGGCGGGAGACGGATTCGTAACCGATCAGGATCGCGATCATCGCCAGGATAATCGCGGAGGTGAAACCCGCGAGGTCGCCCAGCTTTCCCGTGCCGAAGGTGAACCGCTCGTCCGTGGCATGCTTCCGCGAGTAGCTGTAGGCGAGCGCCGCCAGCAGCAACGCGCCCGCGTGCGTGGACATGTGCATCCCGTCCGCCACCAGCGCGATGGACCCGAACGCCAGGCCGCCGACGATCTCGAGGAGCATCATGGCCCCGCAGAGCCAGATCACCGACCAGGTGCGCTTCTCCGACTGCTCGTGGCCCTCGCCCAGGAAGACGTGGGAGTGCCCGTGAGGAACGGCATTCGTGATCTGGGACATCGGATCGCCTCCTATTTCAGGTAGCTGCGGACGACATCGAGGAGCTGCTCGACGGCATCCTTGTCCAACGCGCCCGGATGCCTTTCCTCGTCGACAAGGTGCGTGCGGACGTGATCCTCGACGACCTCTGCCATCAGCCCGGCCATCGCACCGCGTGCACCGGCGATCAGGTGCAGCACCTGCTCGCAACCCGCCTCGCCTTCCACGGCACGCTCGATCGCTTCGACCTGCCCTTTCAGGCGACGGACCCTGGCCAGCAGCTTCTGCTTCTCGCGAACCGTATGCATCACCACTCCTGGAGGCATAAGGCGCTACCCTATTGAGCTTTCCATGGCAAACTTCGGCTGGCTGCAAAACGGGCAAGATCCCGGGCCGCCACGTGAGTCGGGTCCACTCGAAAGCCGGGGCCGACATCATGAAGTAGTCCTACTTCGCCGCGGGATGCCGGGCCAGCCACGTCTTCATTCCGGCGATCTCCCGCTCCTGCGCCGCCACGACGTCGCGCGCCAGCTTGAGCATCACGGGGTCCTTGCCGTGGGCGAGCTCGTATTTGGCCATGTCGATCGCACCCTGATAATGCGGGATCATCATTCCGGCGAAATCCCGATCGGCATCGCCGGTCATGGGCACCGCCGCCATGTCCCTGGACATCTTCTCCATAGCCGACATCGGCGATGCGTTGGCAGGGCTGGCCCCCGGCGTGGTCGGCGTGGTCATGCCCGGCATCGGCGCCGCCTGCTGCGCCAGG
>CAXSEU010000412.1:2082-2394 GCA_964236485.1 uncultured Lichenihabitans sp.
GCGGGGAGGGGGGCTGCGGGGGCTTCCCGGACACCGTGAGCGACAGCACGGTGGTGGTCTTGCCCGCGGCCGCGGCGGGCAGCTTCCCGGTCAGACTGTTCGCGTCGCCCGGCGCCAGGAGGACCGCCTTAGACTTCCCGGCGACGAGCACGGTGGCCTTGCCGCCGAGCTGGGCGGCCGGGATAGGCTTCTTGTTCTCGTCGAGGACCCAGACGGTGAGCGTGTCGCCGGTGATGACGAGTTCGACCCAGTGCTCAGCCGAATCCTCAACGACCTGGCCGCCGTGGGCGGGTGCCGGTGGCGTGCCGTGGG
>CAXSEU010000412.1:2404-2749 GCA_964236485.1 uncultured Lichenihabitans sp.
AATGGTGTGGAACTTCATGATGGTTCTCCTCGTGGTTGAAGGGTCAGAACGCCTCGGCGGGCCGCAGCCCGTCGGCGTCGGGTTCCATCAGCCGCTCGAGCGGGCGGCGGCCGATGCGAAGGAAAAGGACGGGGGTCAGCAGCGTGTCGAGCAGGGTCGCGCTGACGAGGCCGCCGAAGATGGCGATCGCGACGGGGTGCAGGATCTCCTTGCCCGCCGCGTCCGCCCCGACGATCAACGGCAGCAGCGCGAACCCGGCCGACAGCGCCGTCATCAGCACCGGCGTCAGCCGCTCCAGACTGCCGCGCACCACCATGTCGGGACCGAACGCGCAGCCCTCGTGCA
>CAXSEU010000412.1:2759-3310 GCA_964236485.1 uncultured Lichenihabitans sp.
TGACCTTGAGGATACCGTTGCGCGCGCTGATCCCGGTCAGCGTGATGAAGCCGACCATCGTGGCTACCGACAGCGGCTGGCCCGCGAGCCAGAGTGCCGCGACCGAGCCGATCAATGCCAGCGGTACGTTGCCCATGATCAGCAAAGCGAGCACGGCGGAGCGGTAGCGCGAGTACAGCACGGTGAAGATCATCGCGAGACTGACCAGCGACAGCGCGCCGATCAGCTTGGCCGCCTCCTCCTGCGCCTGGAACGTGCCCTCCAGCTCGACGGAGTAGCCGGACGGCAGCGCGAGCTTCCCGGCCTCGGCCCGGATCGAACCGATGATGGCGCCCATGTCGGACCCGTCGGTGTTGGCCTGCACCACGATGCGGCGGCGGCCGTTCTCGCGCAGCACCTGGTTCGGCCCGTCAGTGTCCTCCACGTCGGCAAACGTACGCAGCGGCACGCGCCCCTTCGGGGTCTCGACCAGCAGCCCGGCCAGGGCCTCCGTCGTGCGCCCGGCGTCGCTCAGCCGCAGCACGACATCGAACCGCTTCTGCCCGTCCACC
>CAXSEU010000413.1:0-3303 GCA_964236485.1 uncultured Lichenihabitans sp.
GGCATCCGCATCCTCGAAGTGCCGATGAATTCGCCCGAGCCGCTGCGCAGCATCGCGACCCTGGTCGGGGCCTTCGGCACGCGCGCCAGCATCGGGGCCGGGACAGTGCTGCACCCCGAAACCGTGGATGCGGTGGCGGAGGCGGGCGGCGAGATCATCGTATCCCCGAACACGGACGCAGCGGTAATCAGGCGGACGCGCGAGCGCGGTCTCGTGTCGCTGCCGGGCTGTCTCACGCCGACCGAGGCCTTCGCGGCGCTGGCGGCGGGCGCCCACGCGTGCAAACTGTTCCCGGGCGAACTCGTCACCCCGGCGGTCGCCAAAGCCATGGCGGCGGTGCTGCCGCCGACCCGGTTGCTGGTGGTTGGCGGCGTCTCAGCCGAAACCGTCGAGGACTGGCGCGGCTCCGTGGTGCAGGGCTTCGGCATCGGCTCGTCCCTGTTCAAACCCGGGATGAGCGCCGGGGAGGTGCGCAGGCGGGCCGACGCCCTCACGGCCGCCGTGCGAGGCTTCACCGGCGCCGACGGGGGCTGATCGCCGGCTTCGCCGAACGGCATTCAGCCCGCACTTACCACGATCCTCGATCGATGTGCCGATGCGATGCCGAGGTCAGCACTTTTGTACCGAGGCGGCATAGAACTTCCCTCCGATGAGTCATCGGGGACGACGGATGGGCAGCGTCAAGGTGATCTGCGGCGCGGCGGCGATCCTGGTCGCGCTCGGCCAGGTGGCGCAGATGCCGCGCGAGCGGCGCCTCGAACTCTGGACGGGCGCCGGGCGCCTGCTCGGCATGGAGACAGGGCCGGTCGCCCCCGCGTCGGCGCGGGTCCTCGTCGCCGAGGCGCCGCCCGTCGTCCAGCCGGGGCTCGGACGCGTCGAGATCATCGCGCCCGACGGCTTCGGCCAGTTCCATGCCCTTGCCGAGGTCGAAGGCCAGCGCTTTCCGGTCGTCATCGACACGGGCGCGTCCACGATCTGCCTTAACTACGACGAAGCGGGGCGCCTCGGCTTTCGCCCGCTGCCGTCCGATTTCCGCTTCCCGGTCAGCACGGCGAACGGCAGGATCGCCTATGCCAAGGTTGACCTGCGCGAGTTGCGGATCGGCGCCATCCTGGTGCGCGACGTGACCGCCATGGTGGCGCCGCGCGGTGCCCTCGGCGACAGCCTGCTCGGGATGAATTTCCTGTCGCGGCTATCGAGCTTCAGGACCGACGGCGGACGGCTCGTCCTCGAACGGTAGCAACGGCGAGGGACCGAACCGTCACGGCCTCAATGCCCAGCCCCGCCGGCGCCGGCCGGCGCCGGCCCCCCGCCGACCGGTACGGCCAGGTTGTTGCGTGCCGTGATGGCGGTCCCGGCGTTGCCGAAGTAGGCCGGGGCGTCGCCGATGCTGACGGTCGGCTCGCAGCGCGGGTGGCAGGCATAGGTCTCCCGCTCGCTGCCGCGCTGCACCACCAGCAGGGCGTCCGAGGGTTCGACCCTCAGGCTGGCGTCGGAGAGGATCGTGCCGTTGCGGTCCAGCAAGAGCAGGTTGGTTTCCCCAAAACCTTTGCCGGTCACCACCAGCAGGCCGCTCGATCGAAGCATCGTGACATCGGCGATGATCGGATTGCCGATGATGATGGTCTCCGTGGTGGGCGGATATTTGACGAGCTTGGCCTTGTCCATCGTCACCATGAGGATGTCGCGCGCCTCGGCGCCGATCGCGGTCGAGGTCAGCGTCAGCGCCGCTAGAGCGAGGGCGCGGATGTGGCGGCGACAGGGGTCGCGTCTTCGAACGAGGCTGGCAATCCGGCCGGACCGCATGGGGGCATCTTTCCGCTGGACGGTACGATGACTACGGAATGAACGAAAAGAGTGAACGAACTCTGACCTGCCGCGAAGTGGCGGTACCTTGCTGACCCATATCCTTCACGCCCCCGCGTGAACTTCGAAAGCACGCGTCGATGCTACATGGCGAGGCTACTTCATTGAAGAATAGATGTTCACTTCTTTCATTCACGTGCTTTTAGCGCAAATTAACCCTGGCACCCGCAAGTTTAGCGGCGAGTGTTTTAGCCGGCCGGATTAACCTGTTCGCAAGCCCCGCTCCCTATGTTGAGGTCATCCCAGGCACACGGGAGACACCGCCGCTACGGCGCAAAGGGTGACGAGGAGCAACACATGAATATCATCAAGCGCTTCGCCAAGGACGAGTCCGGCGCCACCGCCATCGAATACGGCCTGATCGCCGGCCTCATCAGCGTCGTGATCATCACCGCGCTGACCACGCTCGGCACCAAGCTCAACACCAAGTTCACGGCTGTCGGCAACGCGCTGAACTAACGTGATGAACAGGAGCCATGCGGGGGCATCCCCGCATCAGGGAGATCACGGCCCCGGCATCACCGGGGCCGTGGGCGTTTGGTCGCGTCCGTGGAACGCGCCGCGCGTCGCGCGGCCCGGCAGCAGAAGTCCAATCGGGGACCGTTGAAATGGGACATGTCTTCGCGCTCTCGGCCCTCATCGTCTTTCCGGCTTTGATGGCTTATGCGGCGGCCTCCGACCTCATGACCATGACCATCTCGAACCGGGTCTCGATGGCCCTCATCGCGGCTTTTCTCTGCATGGCCATGGCGTCCGGCATGCCGCTGGCGGAGGTGCTGCGGAACCACATCGCGTGTGGGGCCGCCATGCTGGTGCTCACCTTCGCGCTGTTTACCTTCGGCTGGATCGGGGGCGGCGACGCCAAGCTGGCCGCCTCGACGGCGGTCTGGCTCGGCTGGTCCAACCTTTTCGAATACGGCCTCGCGGCGTCCCTCCTCGGCGCCGTCCTGACGATCGGCATCCTCTATCTCCGCAAGTTCACGTTGCCGCCCGTGCTTCAGGGCCGGGCGTGGCTGGAACGCATTCACCTCGCGGGGAACGGCGTGCCCTATGGCATCGCGCTCGCGGTGGCAGGGCTTGCGGTCTATCCGGAGACGGCGCTCTGGGCGGCGGCGGCCGGCTGAGGGTCGCCACGGCGGCAGGTGCTCCGACTTCGGCGTCGGTGAGAGGTTTCCCCCCGCCGCTTCTCCCTGCATCCGACTTGGTTCGGATTGATGACGGGTGGTTAACCATACTTTGACCTTTCGCTGATTGACTCCAGGTCGAAGCCCGCGAACGCGGTGCGTCGGGATCCTGGGGTCATGAAGAAGTCGCGTATCGTCGCATCGTTCCTGGCCCTTGCCGCGGCTGCTGGCGACTTCGTGCTGGCCGGCGCCCCCAAGGCGCCGGCGCCCGAGCGGATGGTGACAAGGGCCTCACGGGCGTCGTACTCCCCGG
>CAXSEU010000414.1:0-3293 GCA_964236485.1 uncultured Lichenihabitans sp.
GCCATCGACACGGTCATATTGTCGCTGTTCCAGTGCAACGCCGCCAGCCTGGATCGGAAGCGTAACAGCTTGGCAATCGACGTACGCCCGGTCGTCTTGCCACACACCCTGGAGCCCTTTCGCTACGCCATTTCCGGTCGCGCGACCCGGCAAGAAGTCATAGCAACCATGAGGCCGCTCATGAAGGGCGTGCGTCGGCGTTTGACCGCTCAAGGACTGATCCTCACGGGGGATGAGCTTCGCCGCCTGCGGTCCCGCATCGTCTGTGTCGTAGGGCCTGTGATCGCATTAGGCCTGGCTAAGATCCTCGTGGGAGATGCGCGTGACAAGCCTACTGGCTTTCTCATAGCCGCCGTTGCTGGACTTGCTATTGGAAGTGCCGTTCTCCTAGTACAGGCTCCCCTGCGATCAATCGCTCGGCGAACCTCATCAAGATGATGCATCATCGGCATGAACGTGCGATGCGCGCTCCTCTCCCCGAAGAACTGACCTATGCGTTCGCTCTCATGGGCCCTGTCGTTCTCGTTGGAACCGCTTACGAGGCCTATGGAGAAATCATCAAGCAGTCGGACTCGGGTGGAGATGGGGGCGGCTGCGGCGGAGGCGGGGGCGGCGGAGGCTGTGGAGGCTGTGGTGCTTGACGCCTGCGCTGCGGATTGAGGTCTCGTGAACTGCACAATGGGCGTCTGACCGTCTACTTCACCGGCGACACGCATTTCGGCGCTTCGAGGGTGCTGCGCTCCGACCATCGACCTTTCGCGACGCTGGACGCGCACGATCTGGCGCTCGTCGAACGCTGGAACGCCGTCGTCGGGCCGGACGATGTGGTTCGGCATCTCGGCGACCGGTGGGCCCGCCCGCCCGCCCGCGTTGCCGAGATCGCGCGCTCCGGGGTACCGGCGGTCGTGGCGGTGTCTTGCGCTCCGGGGACCTTCGCGCGCGATGCCGCGACCGTCGTCGCGGGCGGCTACGCTCTCGAATCCGTCACACCGATCGACCAGTTCCGCTACTCGGCCCATGTCGAGATCGTCGGGGTGTTTCGCCGGCCAGTTGCGAAGCGAAAGCGGCGGTTGCTGTCTTAGCGCAACGTCAGGCTTGCATGAAAGCGGAGCTTCCATGCAAGCCTCTGAGACATTCCCGCATTTTATGAGCTGGCGTATGTGTCAGCAACACCGTGACATACGCTAATGCATTTCCGCGGTTACGGCCGCATAGGTCTCTTCGATGGCCCGCGCCAGCTTGTCCAGCAACGGTTGTACGGCTTCCGGGTCGACGATCTTGGCCGACTGGGCCTGCAAGGATGCGACTTGCGCCTCGAGCGCCGCCGCTCTGGCTTCCATGGCCAACCTCTCGGCGCGCAAGGTCTTCAGTTCTTCGAGGCCGCTCAGGATTGCGGACCGGCTGGCTTCAAGCGCCTCGATGATACTCAACTGGATCGACATGGCATCCGCGCTTACCGGGAAATGCGATGCGAGCATGATAGTCTATAAAAAGCCGGAATTCGATGAAGCTGAAATAAGGGTTAAAGCGGAACGACCGAGTTGAGCTTTTGCCAAGACCGCAGAGCCTGCGCGCCAACGCCGGCCCTGTTTACGGAAGTCGGCCGTGAGAGAAGGTATCGAACCCGAGATGAAGCCGCCGCTATTCCGCGGCGTCCCGCTTCGAGACGTCGAAACGTCGCACGATGTAGTCGTCGACGAGCTGCTTGAACTCGCCCGCGATGTTGACCCCGCGCAGCGTCAGGGCCTTCTTGCCGTCGATGAAGACCGGTGCGGCCGGCGTCTCGCCGGTTCCGGGCAGCGAGATGCCGATGTCGGCGTGCTTGGACTCCCCCGGACCGTTGACGATGCAGCCCATGACCGCGACGTTGAGGTTCTCGACCCCCGGGTAGCGCGTCTTCCACTCGGGCATCGACGAAACGATGTAGCTCTGGATGTCGCGTGCCAATTCCTGGAAGGTCGTCGAGGTGGTGCGTCCGCAACCCGGACAGGCGGCGACCAGCGGCACGAAGGTGCGGAAGCCCATGGTCTGGAGAATTTCCTGCGCCACCTTGACCTCGGTGGTGCGATCCCCGCCGGGCTCGGGCGTCAGCGAGACCCGGATGGTGTCGCCGATCCCGTCCTGAAGCAGGATGCCCAGCGCGGCCGATGACGCCACGATGCCTTTCGAGCCCATGCCGGCCTCGGTGAGGCCGAGGTGGATGGCGTAATCGGTGCGCGATGCCAAGGTCTTGTAGACCGCGATGAGATCCTGAACGGCCGAAACCTTGGCCGAGAGGATAATGCGGTTTTTCGCCAGTCCGATCTCCTCCGCCCGTTCGGCCGAATAGAGCGCCGAGCGCACCATGGCCTCGCGGGTGACCGCGCGGGCGTCGGCAGGCCGCGGCGATCGGGCGTTATCGTCCATCATGGCGGTCAGGAGGTCGCCGTCGAGCGAGCCCCAGTTGGCGCCGATCCGCACGGCCTTGCCATAGCGGATGGCGGTTTCGACGATAGCCGAGAACTGCCGGTCCTTCTTGTCCTTGAAGCCGACGTTGCCCGGGTTGATGCGGTACTTGTCGAGAGCCTCCGCGCAGGCCGGATGATCGGCCAGGAGCTTGTGGCCGATGTAGTGGAAGTCGCCGACGAGCGGCACGTCCACCCGCATCTGAGCCAGGCGATCGCGGATATGCGGCACGGCGGCAGCGGCCTCGTCCCTGTCGACGGTGATGCGCACGATCTCCGATCCGGCACGGGCCAGCGCCGCGACCTGGCGCGCCGTGCCCTCGATGTCGGCCGTATCGGTGTTGGTCATGGATTGCACGACCACGGGCGCCCCGCCCCCGACCATGACCTTGCCGACCATGACGCCGACGGTTTGCCGCCGGGCCTCGGGCCCGGCGCGATCCTGGGGAATGGCCGACAGGGCATCAAGCATGGAAGACGCGTCTCCAGAAATCAGCCTTGTCATGTTTGAGAACCATGGCAAGGTCAAGACAATCGTCCCCCTGCCGGAACCCCCATGTCGCCCAAGCATCGCAACGCCCTCGTCACGGGCTCGACTAGCGGAATAGGCTTGGCCATCGCCCGAGCGCTTGCCCGCGACGGAGCGGCAGTCATGCTGAACGGCTTCGGCGATGCCGACGCCATAGAGCGGGACCGCGGCAGCATCGAAGAGGAGTTCGGCGTGCGCTGCCTCCATTCGCCGGCCGACATGAGCAGACCCGACGAGATCGTCGCCATGGTTCGGGATGCACAGGCCAGGCTCGGCAGCATCGACATCCTGGTCAACAACGCCGGGATCCAACGCGTTTC
>CAXSEU010000415.1:0-3279 GCA_964236485.1 uncultured Lichenihabitans sp.
AAACTGGGCGACCGACATCGCGGGCGGATCCCAGTTCGGCTACACGCTTCTTTCCGTCATCCTGCTCTCGAACCTCATGGCGATCCTCCTCCAGGCACTCGCCGTGCGTCTCGGGATCGTCACAGGTCACGACCTCGCACAGGCCTGTCGCGAGACCTACTCGAGACCCGTCAACATCGCCCTGTGGCTCGCCTGCGAGGGGGCCATCATCGCCTGCGATCTCGCCGAGGTCATCGGCACCGCCATCGCCTTGCAACTGCTGTTCGGCATTCCCCTGATCGGCGGCGCCCTCATCGCGGCGCTCGACGCTTTTCTGCTTCTGCTGCTGATGAACAAGGGCTTCCGCTTTCTCGAAGCCTTCGTGGGCACGCTTCTGCTCGTCATCGCGGCCTGTTTCCTCGTCGAGATCATCGCCGCCGCGCCGCCCATGGCCGCCTTGCTGGCCGGCTTCGTTCCTTCGGAGGAGATCGTTTCCAACCCCGCGATGCTCTATGTGGCCATCGGCATCGTGGGGGCCACGGTGATGCCCCACAACCTCTACCTGCACTCCTCGATCGTGCAGACCCGGGCCTTCGAACGCACCGAGGCCGGGCGGCGGGACGCCATCGTCTGGGCCACGACGGACAGCACCGTCGCGCTGATGCTGGCGCTGTTCGTCAACGCCGCCATCCTGATCGTGGCGGCCGCCGCCTTCCACGGCAGCGGTCACGCGGAGGTCGTGGAAATCGGCCAAGCGTTCGAGCTTCTCTCGCCGATTCTCGGGCTCGGGATCGCTTCTACGGTGTTCGCCGTCGCTCTGCTGGCCTCTGGTCTGAACTCGACCGTGACGGCCACGCTCGCGGGGCAGATCGTCATGGAAGGCTTCCTGCGGCTGCGCATGCCTCAGTGGGCCCGCCGCCTCGCCACGCGCGGCATCGCCATCGTACCGGTCGTGATCGTGACGGCCCTCTACGGCGAGAGAGGCACCGGGCACCTGCTCGTCCTCAGCCAGGTGATCCTGTCGATGCAGCTTCCATTCGCGGTGGTCCCGCTGGTGCGCTTCGTCTCGGACCGGCGGAAGATGGGCGATCTCGTCATCCCGCCGTGGCTTGCCCTCCTCGCATGGAGCGTGGCGGGGCTCATCCTGGCGCTGAACGGCAAGCTGCTGTTGGACGCGATGGCGGGCTAGCCCGAGCCCACACCGCGCGTCCACCTTCCGCGAGAGAGATCGCGCAAGAGCCTCCCCACGACGAAGAATCCAAGGGCGAGGTCGAGCACCACCAGGATCGTCATGTCCTGCAGCAGGCTCGCGGCGGCGAACAGAGCCAAGGCGAGGTTGACGGCGAAGACCCGCGTCAGGACATCCTTAACCGAAAATCCTCGCGCCACCGCCACCTGATAATAGTGCATTCGATGCGCCTCCCATATCTTGTCGCCCCGGCGCAGGCGCCAGGCGAGCGTGATGCCGCTGTCGGCGAGATAGTAGAGCGACAGCAGGATCGCGGCCGCGAGGCCGCCGTGAGCCGCAAGGTCGATGAGGCCATAAGCCACCCAGAGGCCGAGCGGCAGGCTGCCGACGTCGCCGAGAAACAGCCGCGCCACAGGCTTGTTGAACGGCGCGAAACCGAGGAGCCCACCCAGCAGCGCCAGGGAAACCAGCCCTGCGACCGGGGACACGAAGCCCCAGGACCAGAACAGCGCCAGCGCCGCCGTCAGGGGCACGAATTCCGCCACCGTCATCCAATCCATGCCGTCCATGAAATTGGTGAGATTGACGAACCAGGCGCCGCCGACGACGAGGATGACGCGCTCGAGCGCGAGGGGCAATGCCGGAAGCGGCCTCGCCTCCGGCGGCAGGGCCGCGACGGCGACGGCGACGGCGAGAAGTTGCAGACCGAGACGCGGCAGCGGCGGCAGCGGCCTCACGTCGTCAACGAGGCCGACCACGGCCAGGGAGGCGCCGCCGGCGCCGACGAGCGCCAGACGCCACAGCGACGCGAGGTCGAGCGCGAGGATCATCGCCCCCGCGGCAGCGACGAGCAGGGTCGCGGCCACGACCGCGATGCCGCCCCCCTGAGGGGTCGGCTCGCCGTGGGCCGAGCGCGCATTGGGACGCGCCAAGGCGTAGCGGATCAAGAGGGGCCGCAGCGCCAGGATCAGCAGCGCGGAGGCGACGGCCGCAACCGCCGGAAGCGCCGTTACCACGATGCGGGCTTTGAGTTGAATCTCGTCCATAGACTTTCTATCAAGGGAGATGGATTTGTGCAGCGCGAAGAGTTCGACATGCCCGTGCCGTTGAGCACCCACCTCCGGCGCCTCGAATCTGAGGCGATCCATATCATGCGCGAGGTAGCGGCCGAATTTCGCAAGCCGGTGATGCTCTATTCCATCGGCAAGGATTCGAGCGTCATGCTGCATGTGGCGCTGAAAGCCTTCTATCCGGCCAAGCCGCCGTTTCCGCTCCTGCACGTCGACACGACCTGGAAATTCCGGGAGATGATCGCCTTCCGGGATGCGGCCGCCAAGCGGGCCGGCATGGAACTCCTGGTGCATGTCAACCAGGATGGTGTGCGCCGCGGCATCTCGCCGGTCGCCTCCGGCTCGTCGGTTCATACGCAAGTGATGAAGACCGAGGGGCTCCGTCAGGCACTGGATGCGGGCGGCTACGACGCGGACTTCGGCGGCGCCCGCCGCGACGAGGAGAAGAGCCGCGCCAAGGAGCGCGTCTTCTCGCACCGCTCGGCAACGCATGCGTGGGACCCGCGCAACCAGCGCCCCGAGCTCTGGCACCTCTACAACACGCGCATCAAGACCGGCGAGTCCATGCGCGTATTCCCCTTGTCGAACTGGACCGAGCTCGACGTCTGGGATTACATCCGGGCCGAGGACATCCCGGTCGTGCCGCTCTACTTCGCCAAGGAGCGCCCCGTCGTGCGACGCGAGGGCGCCCTCATCATGGTCGACGACGAGCGGCTGCCGCTCGATCCTGGCGAAACCCCTGAAATGCGAAAGGTCCGCTTTCGGACCCTCGGCTGCTACCCGCTGACCGGCGCGGTGCCGTCCGACGCCGAAACGCTCGAGGAAATCCTCGCCGAGATGCGCTCTTCGACGACATCGGAGCGCCAGGGCCGCCTGATCGACAGCGACGAATCGGGCTCGATGGAAAAGAAGAAGCGCGAGGGATATTTCTGATGGCGAGCACCGACGCGGTCTCCCGCCCTACGCTTCGCTTCCTCACCTGCGGCTCGGTCGACGACGGCAAGTCGACGCTGATCGGCCGGCTGCTCTACGAGCAGAACT
>CAXSEU010000416.1:0-3263 GCA_964236485.1 uncultured Lichenihabitans sp.
TTTGCCGTCTTCGGCAAAGCCTTCTTGCGGCTCCAAGCCCTCCACCGCCGGCATGTCGACGAAGAAGAATGCCGGCGGAACCGCCAGGATTTCCGATATGTGCTGCAGCCGACTGGCGCCGATCCGATTGGTACCCTTCTCGTATTTCTGGATCTGCTGAAACGTCAGGCCGAGGGCGCTCCCGAGTTTCTCCTGGCTCATTCCCATCAGGACGCGGCGCATCCGCACCCGACTACCGACGTGCTTATCGACGGGGTTTGGACTCTTCTTCAACGTCTTTCTCCTGGCTCGCCCGTCGAAGCCTCGATCCAAGCTGACGCCCGCGCGCCATGACGTCTGCCCGCTCACCAGCAGAGACGATCATCACGCTGATGTGCGCCTTGAGCGGCTGGAATACAACCTTGCGGGGCGGCGAAACCGCAAGACTAGAAGCAACGTCAACAAGATCGCTCCGATCCCGCCGGGCAAGTAACTATGGAACTTCACGAAGATGGTGCGTTTTATACGCTCCGGCAGTGGTCCGTCGAGAACCGCTGCAACCCCGAGGGATGTTTTTTCCAGAGTGCGACCATAAGCATCGATAATGGCCGAAATTCCTGTATTGGCCGCCCGGATCATTGGCAGGCCCTGCTCTATCGTGCGCAAGCGGACCTGCGACAGATGCTGGTAGGGACCGGCGGTCTGGCCAAACCAACTGTCGTTGGTGAGGTTGAGGATGACCCCCGGCGAGATCGCCTCCGGGATGTCCTGCATGATCTCGTCCGAGAAGATCGCCTCGTAGCAAATCGCCGGGATCGCGGCCGGCAGGCCCGGTGCGTAGAGGAGGCGGTGCCGTGATCCCGCCGTGAAGCCACCCGGGATGCTGACGAAGTGTTGGATGCCGAAGCGCCGCAGGATGCTGTCCAGCGGCAGGTATTCGCCGAACGGAACCAGATGCACCTTGTCGTAGGTGTCGAGGATCGCCCCGTCGCGGGTCAAGACCTGGATGGCGTTGTAGTACCGCGGCGGGGATCCTCCTTCGGGCTGCCCCTCGACCCGGGCCGCGCCGGTAATCAGCGCCGTTCCGGCCGGCAAGGCGCCCGTGATGGTTTCGAGGGCCTCGCCGTCGCGGGACAGGATGAACGGAAACGCGCTTTCGGGCCAGATGAGGTGCGTGACGTCCGCAAGGCCGCTGGTCGTCGAGGACGTGGCCCTGTCCGACAAGGCGAGGTAATCGCCGAGGATCTTGTGCCGATTGGCATAGGTGAACCCTTCGTCTTCGGCGATGTTGGGCTGCATGATCCTGAGTTTCACGCCGGGCACGAAGCCTGCGGAACCCTGCGCGAGGCGGAGTCCGCCGAAGATCGCCAGGGCCGCCAGGGCCGCCACGCCGATCGCCAGTGGGGCAAGGCGGCGCCCGGAGGATCGGGTTCGGCGGCCGTCGGATGTGTCGTCGGCCAAGGTCGCCGGCACGGCACAGATCGCGACCGCGAGCCAGTTGAGGCCCTGCAACCCGCCGACGCTGGCGAACTGCGCCAGGATCAGATGGGTGCCGAGCGCCATCCCGTAATCGTTCCAGGGAAATCCCGTCAGGACGAAGCCGCGCAGCCATTCCGACATCCCGAGCCCGAAGGTCAGGCTGAGGATCCGCGTCGCACCCGGCATCCACAGCGCCCGTGCCACGGCGAACCCCAGGGCCGGGAACGCCGCCAAGATGACCGGCACTCCGAGCACCGCGATCGGCAAGGCCCAGGCGAACTTCTCGGGCTCGACAAGGCAGGCGGCACCGAGCCACCAGAAACCGGCAACGAAATAGCCGAACCCCCACCACCAGCCGGCCGCGGCGGCGGCGCGGAGCGACGGCCAGAAGTAGCGGGGTCCCTTGGAGGTGAGCGACGTCTCGTCGGCGCCATCGATCAGCCAGACCGCCACCGTCATGGGCACCACCATGGCGGGCAGGAGGTTCACCGGCGCCAGCGCCAGGGCTCCGGCGGCGCCGGCCGCGAAGGCGACGAAACGGCGCGGCCATCCGGACGACAAGGCGACCCAGTGGGCGATCGTGGTCACCAGAGACCAACCGGACATCAGGCCGGTCCCGACACGCGAGGGCGGGGATAAAGAGCTCTTCCGAAACGCCGAGCCTTCCGGACGTTGAACCTGCATCGGCCCGATCTTCCTTCGCGACGCGCGAGTTACGCCGGTGTTCCGGTCAGCCGGGAGAGATACCGGCATCCAACCCGGATGACGATGACGCAGTTTCGGCGCCGGCACCCGCCGCTCCGCTCTCTCCGGGGCCCGGAGCGACCCGGCGCGGGCGAATCTTCACCGTCTTGACGCGCCGTGGGTCGGCGTCCAGGATCTCGAACTCGAAGTCCTCCCGGTCGGTGACGATCTCGCCCCGGTTGGGCACGCGGCCCGCCATGGCGGTGACGAGACCGCCGATGGTGTCGATTTCCTCGGCGCCGTCCGAGCCGGCGAGGTTGACCCCGAGTGCGGCCGAGACGTCTTCGAGGCTGGCTCGGCCCTCGGCGAGGAATGCCCCCTCCGGCATCGGCTCGATCAGCGGCAGTTCGGCCTCGTCGTGCTCATCCTCGATGTCGCCGACGATCACTTCGACGATATCCTCGATGGATACGAGGCCGTCGGTGCCGCCGTATTCGTCGATGACCAGGGCCATGTGGGTGCGCGAGGCCTGCATCTTCACGAGAAGGTCGATGGCTCGCATCGAAGGCGGGGCGAACAGCACCGGCCTCGTCACGTTGCCGTCGGCGACGGCGATCGACAGGTCGGCGCCCTCGTGCTTCTGGCCCGTGATGGATCCGGCCACGACATTCATGAAATCGCGGATGTGAATCATGCCGCGCGGGTCGTCGAGCGTCTCGCCATGGACGGGTAGCCGCGAATGGCCGGCGCTGCGAAACACCGCGAGAACATCCCGCAGCGTCATGGCCGTGGTGACCGCGATGATGTCGGTGCGCGGCACCATGATGTCCTCGACCCTCACTTCGTGCAGCCCCAGCACGTTGCGGAGCATGGCGCGTTCCTGCGGCGAGAAGACCTCGGCGGTTCCCGTCTCCTCCAGGGCATCTTCGATGTCGTCGCGGATCGAGGCGCCGCCTATGCCGAACAGCGCGCGCATCCGATCGAGGAGACCGGGCCCGGGGTGGCGCTTGTCCTGGCGTTCCTGAGCCTTGATCCTGCCTTCGCCGGACCTCGGCGCGGCATCGCGCTCCTGCTCTTTCATGTCGGTTCCAAGGCGGGACGGCCGTCCTCGCGTTCCACGC
>CAXSEU010000417.1:0-3261 GCA_964236485.1 uncultured Lichenihabitans sp.
TAGAGGGCTGCGTCGTCGCGATCGGAAACTTCGATGGCGTCCATCGCGGCCACCAGGCCGTGGTGCGCCGGGCCAAGGTCCTGGCCGACGAACTCGGCCGGCCTTGCGCGGTACTGACGTTCGAGCCGCATCCCGCCGACGTCTTTGCCGGCCGTTCGACCATCTTCCGGTTGACGCCGCTGCCCGCCAAGGCGCTGGCGCTGGCGAGGCTCGGCACGGCCGACGGGATGGTCGTTCTCGGCTTCGATCGCCGGTTCGCGGATCTGACCGCAACCGAGTTCGTCGACGATATCCTGGTGCGACGCCTTGGCATATCGGCCGCCGTCGTCGGCTACGACTTTCATTTCGGGCGCGGCCGCGCCGGAACGCCGGCCTTCCTGACCGAAGCCGGCCTGGCCCGTGGCTTCGCGGTGGCGATCATCGACAAGATCCTCGCCGATGAACACGGGAGTCTGGAGGCGGTCTCATCGACCGCGATTCGCGGCCTATTGGAAGACGGCAAGGTCGCGCAAGCCGCCCTCCTGCTGGGCCGCCACCACTTCGTTCTCGGCCCGGTCGTCGCGGGACGCCAAGTCGGTCGCACGCTCGGGTTCCCGACCGCCAACGTGTCGCTCGACCCCTCGTGTCGGCTGGCGCACGGCATCTATGCGGTGCGTGTCCGGCTGAACGGCGAGGTCGTCGACGGGGTCGCGAGCTACGGCCGCAGGCCGACGTTCGACAACGGGCCGCCGCTGCTCGAAACCTACCTGTTCGACTTCGACCGCGATCTCTATGGCCAGACCATCGAGGTGGATTTCGTCGGCTGGGTTAGGGCCGAGGAAAGGTTCTCCTCGGTCGAGGACCTGGTCGAGCGGATGAGGCTCGATTGCCTTGCGGCCAAAACGATGCTCGCACGGCCCGATTGAGGAGCACGCCCCATCGCTTCCGAACGCGTTCGATCGCCCGCCAGGGCGCGGCGACTTGGCCTCTTCGCCGCGCTGGTGGCGCTCATCGTGGATCAGGCTTCCAAGCTGTGGCTGCTGAAGGTATTCGATCTGCCGGCGCGCCAGCCTGTCCGGATCGCGCCGGTGCTCGATCTCGTCATGGCCTGGAATCGCGGCGTATCCTACTCGCTGCTCTGGGCCGAAGGCGACACGGGCCGCTGGCTGCTGATCGCCGGCACGCTCGGTGCCACGGGCCTCCTGGCCTACTGGCTGATGCGGACGCGGTCCGCCTTGACCGGGCTGGCGCTCGGCCTCCTGATCGGCGGGGCGCTCGGCAATGTCCTCGACCGCATCGCCTATGGCGCGGTCGCGGACTTCATCTTCTTTCACGTCGGCGGGTTTCGTTGGTACGTGTTCAACGGGGCCGATTGTGCCATCGTGTTGGGCGTCGCTCTGCTCCTGCTCGAGCTGTTGAAGCCGGTGCCGCCCATCTAAGCCGCTAAAATGCCGCGATTTTGATCATAAAAGGGCCGGCGCGCCGACTCGGTACGGCGCCGCCGAGGGAGTTGACCATGACGTCATCGTTGACCCGCCGCCGCGTGTCCATCATCGCGACGGGTTTCATCGGCTTGGCCGTGAGCGCGGCGCCGCCCGTTCGCGCCGCCGACGACGGCTATGCCAATGTCTTCTCCTCGCTCTTCAGTGCCGTGGGCGTCATCAAGCCCGAGGCGGCTCCGGACATCGCCTATCGGGAACGCGCGCCGCTGGTGCTGCCGCCCCAGCCCGGCCTGCCGAAGCCTGCCGAGACCGCGAACCGAAATCCCGCCTGGCCAAAGGACCCCGACGTGGCCCGCCACCGCAGGGAGGCCGACGAGGCGCGCGCGCCGCAGGGCAATCGCGGCGTCGACCGCAACGATCAGGTGAGCCAGGAGGAGCTCGCCAAGGGCCGCGGGACGGGCGGCGACGCGTTCCAGCCGGGAGACTGCAACGTCAACAACAGCAACCGTAACTGCCTCCTGGTCAGCCCGGACGAGTTGAAGGCGGAGGGCGACCGTTTCGCGGCCGACAACCCGGAGAAGACCGACGAGGTCACCGCGGGACAAGAAGCCGAGCGGGTTTATCTGACGCAGCCGCCCAAGGGCTACATGAAGGCGACCCGAACCGTGAAGGCGACCGCCGCGGCGCCGGAGCCGCGTATCGACGAGTCCAATCCGCGGACCTTCCTGGCCCCGCCGCCCAAGACGGAAGACTAAAGCCCGCAATCGGACGGGGCTTTCCGGGTGCCCGCGAGACGCCCGGCACCCGGTCAGGCCTTTGACATTCCGGTGCGAGTCGCCACATTGAGAGTGGCGCCCAGCGTGTGTCATGCTGTAGCTGAGGTAGGCTGGCTGAAAAGGCGAGCCAGCCCAGGTGTTGCCGCAGGGCGGCGCGCCCGCAGTTCCAGCCGCGAGTCCCCAGATTCATGACCGTTGCCGCCGCCTCCTCCCGAGCTCAGCCCGGTCTTACCGAACTCAAGCCGGCGCCCGCCGAGGGCGGCTCCAGCAGCGGTCCTGCCATCGCCGACGGCCGGTTGGAGAACGGGCTCGAAATCGTCGTCATCGAGGACCATCGGGCGCCGGTCGTCACCCACATGGTGTGGTATCGGAACGGGTCGGCCGACGATCCGATCGGCAAGTCCGGGATCGCGCATTTCCTCGAACACCTGATGTTCAAGGGCACCAAGACCCACGCCAAGGGCAGGTTCTCGGAGGTCGTGGCCGAACTCGGCGGCCAGGAGAACGCCTTCACGTCGAACGACTACACGGCCTATTTCCAGCGTGCCGCCAAGGAACACCTCGGCGTCCTGATGGATTTCGAGTCGGATCGCATGACCGGTCTCGTGCTGAGCGACGAGATCGTCGGGCCGGAGCGCGATGTCGTCCTCGAGGAGCGCCGGATGCGCACCGACACGGACCCGGCCTCCCAGCTCAGCGAGAGCGTCCACGCGACGCTGTTTTCCCATCATCCCTACGGCAAGCCGATCATCGGCTGGAAACACGAGATCGAGACGCTCGACCGGCAGGATGCGCTCGACTATTACGGCCGCTTCTACACGCCCGAAAACGCCATCCTGGTGGTGGCCGGCGACGTGACCTATGCGGAAGTGGAGGCACTGGCGAAGGGGACCTACGGCCGCGTCCCCCGGCGAGGCGAGGCGCCGCGCCGGTCGCGCCCCCAGGAGCCGCCGCACCATGCGCACCGTCTCGTGACGCTGGCAGACCCGAAGGTCGACCAGCCCAGCGCACAGCGGGTGTATCTCGTGCCGTCCTATCGCACCGGGCAGGAGCAATCGGCGGCG
>CAXSEU010000418.1:0-3253 GCA_964236485.1 uncultured Lichenihabitans sp.
TTGACCCATCGCCACCCCAACTGCCGTGACTCCCGCCTCCGAGGCGAGCCTCCGGCAAGGCTCGGCGCCCGGCGCGTGCGGGTTCGAGTTCACCGCTGGCCCGCAACGTTTCCAACGCCCGCCGCAAGCGGTGCCGCTTGACCTGCAACTGCTCCGCGACCTGCCGCTCAGACAGGAGCGAGCCGCTTTCGGCCAGGATCGCGCGTACGGCCTCGATCAGCGGCGCGAGGTCTCTGGCGTCCTGTGTGCTGGTGTTCAGGGCCATCGACCGGGCTTCTCATCGTTTCACGGACAGCGCGGGCTGGCGCTCCGCTCGCCTCCGACGAAGCCGACACGTCCGCGTCGCTTCTTCTGGGCAGCCAAGACGTCGAAGTAGCAGTTCTGACCGTTGTTGACAACATTGGTTGGGCTGTGGTCGAGTATTCGGTACGCACGGAGCAGTCGGGGACTCGATGGCGGTCAGGGCCTATGACTACGTGATCGTCGGAGCAGGTTCCGCCGGCTGCGCCCTTGCGGGCCGCCTGAGCGAGGACAGGGAAGCGAAGGTTCTTCTGCTTGAGGCCGGCTTGTGGGATCGCGATCCCTGGATCCACATCCCGCTCGGCTGGGGCAAAATCCTGCAAAGACGTCTGCACGACTGGATGTATTTCAGCGGCCCTGAACCCCACGCGGACGGGCGGCGCATCGAATGCGCGCGCGGCAAGGTGGTCGGCGGGTCCTCATCGACCAACGCGATGGCCTTCGTGCGCCTCAAGCCGTGGGACGAGCGCAAGGATTACGACCGTTGGGCCGAGAACGGTCTTCCGCAATGGTCCTATGCCCACGCGCTGCCCTACTTCAAACGGGAGGAAAGCTGGCAGGGGCCGCCGAGTGCCTACAGGGGCTCGGACGGGCCGGTGACGACCCAGTTCTGCCGCTACGAAGATAGCCTGCTCGGTGCCTATATCGAGGCCGGCCAGAGTGCGGGCTATGGCTGGACCGACGATTACAACGGCGCCGAGCAGGAAGGGTTTGGCCGTTTGCAGATGACGATCCGCAAGGGCCGGCGTTGCAGCGCCGCGACCGCCTATCTTCGCCCGGCGCTCCACCGTCCAAACCTCGAGGTCGAGGTTGGAGCGCTCGCAACCCGGATCGTTTTCGAGGGAACGCGCGCGGTCGGGATCGACTATGTCAAGGACGGGCAAGCGACGACGGTTCGCGCGGAGAGCGAGGTTTTGCTATGCGGCGGGGTGATCAACTCGCCTCAGCTCTTGATGCTCTCGGGCGTCGGCCCCGCCGACGAGCTCCGGGCGAGCGGGGTGGCGGTCAAGGCCGACCTGTCCGGCGTCGGCAAGAATCTACAGGATCATGTCTCCACGATCCTGATGTACAGGCGCAAGGAGGCCAGCCCCTTCTTCCGCATGATGCGGGCCGACCGGATCGGGCGCGAGTTGCCGAAAGCCTATCTGTGGGGCAAGGGTTTCGCGGCGGATGTTCCGGGCGGGGTCACGGCCTTTCTGAAATCCCGCGACGACGCGCCGGTGCCGGACATCCAGGTCCTGCTCACCGCGGCGCCGCTCGGGGCCTGGCCCTATTTCCAGCCCTTCAAGGCGCCGTTCAACGACGGGTTCGCGGCGCGGCTCGTGATGCTTCATCCGGAAAGCCGAGGCTCGGTCTCGCTGAAGTCCAACGATCCCGCCGCCCACCCGTTGATCATGCAGAACCTGCTGGCCACGGAGAACGACCGCAAGGCCATGCGGGCGGCGGTGAAAACCGCGCGCCGCATCGCGGCGCAGCCGAGCATGGACCGGTACCTAGCGGCGGAATTCGCACCGGGGGCAGCCAAGGTGACCGACCAGGAGATCGACGCCTACATCCGGGCGAGCTCGATCACGGTTCATCACCCGCTCGGGACCTGCAGGATGGGTCCCGCGTCCGACGAGGGTGCGGTGGTCGATTCCGAACTGAAGGTGCGCGGGATCGAAAACTTGCGCGTCGTCGACGCCTCGGTGATGCCGGACATGCTGACCGGAAACATCAATGCGGCCGTGATGATGATCGCCGAGAAGGCGGCCGACCTCATCAGAGGCCGACCAGTGCTGCAGCCGCTGCCGATCTGAGCCGACGGCGACGTTGCGCTGCATATTTTCGAGTTGCTGGTTGCAACCATCTGGCATATGGTTGAACCAGAAAAGGTTGAACTCGCCACTGCCGAGGTAACGATGAGCGCAGTTCCTTCCGCCCGGGACGATCGGAGCAACCGCGAGAACGCTCTGAAGGCGCTCTACGACGACCTTTACGCGAAGAACATGTTTCCGTTCTGGGCCACCTCGACGAACGTGGCCCATGACGAGATCAAGCAGCTGATGGGCAGCAGCAAGGCCGTGCCCCATGTCTGGTCCTATGCGGAGGACATCGAGCCCATCCTCAATCGGGCGGCCGAACTCGTCACCATGGATGATTCGGAGCGGCGCTCGCTGATCCTGGTCAACCCTGGCTTGACGCCCAGACGCGCCACGGTCAGCACCATGTACACGGCCTATCGGCTGAACGATGCGAACGAGATCATGCCGCCGCACCGGCACTCGCCCAACGCCATCCGGTTCGGCCTGACCGGTAAAGGCAATTTCACCGGCGTCGAAGGCGAGGACATCACCTTCGGCCCCGGCGACATGGTCCTGACGCCGATCGACACGTGGCACAACCACGGCACGGTGGGCAACGAGCCCGCGGTAAACCTTTCCGTGCTGGACCTGCCGCTCGTCGAGACCCTCAATTCGATCTATTTCGAGCACGACTACAGCGAGATGGTCGACGGCAAAGTCGTCAAGAAAAAGCAGCAGACCGCGCGCTATCCGTCCGACTATTCGCAGCGGATCTACGGCCATGGCGGGCTGATGCCACGCTTTGTCAAGCACAACCGGGGCGCGGGCGTCACCTCGCCCATGTATGTCTATCGTTGGGAGATGATGCAGGATCTCCTCGACCGCCACCGGGACTGGGACGGGGATCCTTACGAAGCCCTCATGGTCGAATATGTCGACCCGAGCAACGGCCGTCCGGTCTTCAAGACGATCACCTTCTTTGTCCAGATGCTGCGCCCGGGGGAGAAGACGCTGCCCTTGCGGCAGACCGCCAGCCTACTGGTGGCGCCCTTCGACGGCCGCGGGCATTCGATCGTGGACGGCAAGCGCTTTGACTGGAATAAGTTCGACACGCTCGCGGTGCCGGGCGGCGCCTGGTGCGAACACGTCAATGGTTCGGACAAGGACCC
>CAXSEU010000419.1:0-3246 GCA_964236485.1 uncultured Lichenihabitans sp.
CCCGGAGGACTGTCCGAGCCCGACGCGCTCGCCTTCTGCTACGCCCCGACGCCTTGGCCGCAGGTACCGCACGGTTTCAGCGAGGCTTGGCAGGCCTACTACGCCGCGCTCGAGGATCTGGCTGTACGGATCATGCGCGTTTTCGCTGTGGCACTCGGCTTGCCGGTGACCTATTTCGACGGCTTCATCGATGCGCCGATCAGCGCACTCCGCGCGGTGAATTACCCGGAGCAACGCGCCCGACCCATGCCGGGTCAGCTTCGCGCTGGCGCTCATTCGGACTATGGCAGCCTGACGATCCTATTGCCGCAAGCGGGCTCGAGCGGACTTGAGATCTTCGCGAGCGACGGAAGCTGGAAGCCGGTGTCACCCGTGTCGGGAGCGTTTATCGTCAACATCGGCGACCTGATGGCCCGATGGACCAATGATCGTTGGATTTCCACGCTGCACCGGGTTGTGAACCCGACTGGCAATGAACGCGGTATTGACCGGCGACAGTCGATGGCATTCTTCCATCAGCCGAATTGGGACGCCGAAATCACGGTGCTCGAGGCTTGCCTGTCGCCCGGAGAGGCGCCCAAATATGCCCCCGTTCGCTCCGGGCCCTACCTGATGCAAAAGTTCAGGTCGACCATTCGGTAGGACCAGCCCCTCGGCTACTGTGTCGCCTCCTGGATCCTGGTCGCCAGGAGCGCGATGGTTTTGGAATAGATCTGGCTCTTGTTCCACTGCAACAGCACAGGCCAATTCGGCTCGCCGGGCTCCCACCCCTCGCCGGCTCTCCATCCGTAACTCTGGAGGAACTTGGCCGTCGAGGCGAGCACGTCGGGAACGCTGCGCAACAGGTCCTTGTGACCGCTGCCGTCGAAATCGACGGCGAACTTCAGGTACGAGGAAGGCATGAACTGGGTCTGGCCGATCTCGCCCGCCCAGGCGCCACGCATGGTGGCCGGGTTGAGGTCACCCTTGTCGACGATCCGCAGGGCGTCCAGCAGCTCCGCGTGGAACATGGCGGAGCGGCGGCAATCGTAAGCCAGAGTCGCCAGCGAGCGGATCGTCGAGAAATTGCCGATGTTGGCACCGAAGTCCGTCTCCAAGCCCCAGATCGAGGTCAACACGGCAGGTTGAACGCCGAACTCGCGCTCGATGCGAGAAAATACGTTGCCGTACTGCCGAATGAGGCTCGCGCCCTTGCGGATGCGATAGCCGTTGACCATGCGGCCCGAGAACTGCTCGAACGTCTGGCGAAACACCTTCTGCCCACGGTCGTGCGAGACGGTGTTTCGATCATAGGTCACGTCGTCGAGCGCCGCCGAGATGGCGCGGGGTGAAATGCCCTGCGCCGCCGCCTCCTGCTTCAGCGAATCGAGCCACTCGGGAAACCCGCTCGGATCGGCGCAATTGAACGCTCGAGCCGGCAGAGCGTGAACGGCAAGGCCCAGGGCGAGCGAAGCGGCGAACATGGTGCGAAACGGAAGCATCGAACCTCGCTGGAAGAGTGTCGTGACCATGATAGTGGACAGGCTGCGCATTTGAACGCCGGCTGCGCCTTGGGGTTCCATGGCACGGCCTTTCCCGGGCTCAGTCCTGAAGGATTCGCTTCAGCATCTCCATCTCCTGGGCCAGGGTGGTCTCCTGGCCGCAAAGCGCTTCGATCTTGCGGACAGCGTGCAGCACGGTCGTGTGGTCCCGACCGCCGAACCGCCGCCCGATCTCCGGCAGCGAACGAAGCGTCAAGGCCTTGGACAGGTACATGGCGACCTGCCTTGGCCTGACCACCGTGGCCGTGCGCCTCGAGGACAGGATGTCGGCTCGGCTCACGTTGTAGTGGCTCGCGACCAGCTTCTGGATGTCCTCGATCTTGACGCGTTTCACTTCCCTCGTGCGAACGAGGTCCCGAATGGCGGCCTCCGCGGTTTCCACCGTGTGAGCGACGCCGTTCAGGGTCGCATGGGCCATCAGCCGATTGACCGCGCCGTCGAGATCGCGCCCGTTGGTGCAGATCGTCCGGGCCACATAGGCGATGACCGGCGGCGAGAGGTTGAAGCCGGGCAGCAGCGCCCGAGCGGCCAGGATCCTGGCCTCCAGGATCTTGAGACGCAACGCCTCGTCGAGGGCTTCCATGGCGACGCAAAGGCCCCCGGCCAGTCGGGAGCGAACGCGTTCCTCGAGGGAATCAAGGTCGGCAGGCGGGCGGTCGGCAGCGACGATGACCTGACGACCGTCGTCGATCAGGGCGTTCAAGGTGTGGCAGAACTCGGCCTGGATCGACTTGCCCTGGAGAAACTGCACATCGTCGATGATCAGCACGTCGATGGCGCGCAGCTTTTCCTTGAAGGCGATCGAGTTCTGCGCCTTGAGGGCGGCGACGAAGCCATACATGAACCTTTCCGCCGTCAGGTAGATGACGCAGCGTCCGGCTTCGCTTACGGCATGAGCCGTTGCCTGCAGCAGGTGGGTCTTTCCGAGGCCTACGGCAGCGTGGACATAGAGGGGGCTGTAGAGTGGCGGAGTACCAGCAGGGGCCGTGGCGATTCGCTGGGCCGCCACCGTCGCGAGCTCGTTGGACTTGCCGATGACGAAATTGGCAAAGGTCAGCCGACGGTCGAGCGGGGAGCCTCCGAAACCTTCGGGTACCGATGCCGCCTTGGCGACATCGCCCCGCATCAGAACGGTGATTCCCGCCCCCTGAGGCTGCCCGCCGCCTTCGCGAGCCGCAAGTTCGTCCGCTGCCGTGCCCGAGGTGCTTGCCTTCGCGGTCGTCCTCGGGGTGCTGCGGAGGTTGACAACGACACGTCGGACCTCGGGCGCCTCCCCGGACAGCGTCGCCATCAGGCGGTCGACATAGTGCGATTGGATCCAGGTCTTCAGGAAGTTTGTGGGGACCGACAAGAACGCGGTGCCGTCGCGGATTTGGTCAAGTTCCAAACGGGCGAACCAGGCGCTGAACACGGCCTCGCCAAGCTCCGCGCGAAGACGACGGCACGCGTTCGACCATTTTTGATCAAGCCCGCCGTCGGGCACCGTCATGGGATCCGTGACAACCACCTCAAAACTATCCTGTACGTCTTTGGCAAAGCCTGGATGCGCGTCGAGTCGGGCTATCATGATCGGTCATAGTCTTTCTGGAAAGGGATGTTTGCCGCATCTCTCACCTGAAAAGCTTCGATTTCCCTCCTAGTCGGAATGTGAACGCCAAGCCGTTCGCGTGACCTCGAGTGGCCTCTCGAGATTGCTGGCCGGCAG
>CAXSEU010000420.1:0-3222 GCA_964236485.1 uncultured Lichenihabitans sp.
GGTAGTTCACAGTGGGACGGCCCTAGTGGGCTGCCGCGTAGCCCCGGCGGTGTGCCAGCAGCCAGAAGGCACGGTCGCAGATCGGCCCGACCTCGGGCGGCATGGTGGCCCAGAGCGCCACGGCATCGACGGCGTCGCGGTGGATCAGCAGCGTGTTGACATCCGCGAAACCGACCCCGTCGCTCTCGTCGTCGACCGCGTCGAGCACCGAGCCATCGAGGCGCCGGATCGAGCGGGCCGAGGTGCAGATCAGCCGTCCCGACGCGCCGCAAAGTGCCGCGAGGCTTTCGACGTGGTCGGGCTCGTACCAATTGTCGGCATCGAGGAAGGCTACCGCGTCGGCACCGGCGCTGATGGCGTGAAGGGCGCCGATACCCCGCGCGAGGTCGCCGCCATCGTCATGGGCATGGGGCAGGCGGATATGCTCGGCGTCCCAGCCGTCGAGCTCGGGCTTCGGGCTGCCGTCGGAGACGAGCACATGGGTGCAGGGCAGCGTCTGGTCGAGCACGCTGCGGTGCGCCTGCTCCAGCACCGCGAGGTTCTCCTGCACGTAAGGGGTGATGACGCTGACCCGCATGACAGGCTCCGAGACCGCCGTCACGGTACGGAGCGGCCGGGGCACTCTCGGGGGCGGCGCTGGCCTCAGGCTGGCGCGATGCGTGCCATGACGAGCCTCAGCGCCTCAGCGAAGGCCGCGTCGGCGTCGAGCGAGGTCGTATCAAGTGTGGCTGCATCCTCGGCCGGCCGCAGGGGAGCGACCGCGCGGGACATGTCGCGCTCGTCGCGTTGCCGGATGTCCTCGAGGATGGCGGCGAAATCCACCGGCTCGCCGCCGCGGGCGAGTTCCAGGGCGCGACGCTGGGCGCGGGTCGCGGGTGTCGCGGTGACATAGATCTTCACCTCGGCGTTCGGACAGATCACGGTGCCGATGTCACGGCCGTCGAGGACGGTGCCGCCGGGCCGGGACGCGAAGCGCCGCTGCGCCTCGATCAGGGTGGCCCGGACCTCGGACAGGGCGGCGACCACGGAAGCCGCTTCGCCCATGGCGCGGCCGCGCAGCCGCGCTTCGTCGAAATCGACCAGCGCGAGCCCGCGCGCCGCCGCGACGGCCGCCGCCACATGGTCGAGGCGTTCGCCGGCATCGATCAGCGAGCGGGCGGTGGCCCGGTAGAGCAGGCCGGTGTCGAGGTGGGGAAAGCCGAAATGGGCCGCGAGCTTGCGGGCCAGCGTCCCCTTGCCCGAGGCGGCCGGCCCGTCGATGGCGATGATCATCGGCCGGCGGTCAAGCGAAGCGCGCGCCGAGCGCGGCCATGTCGTTTCGAAAGGCGGGATAGCTGGTGGCGATCATGCCGTCGTCGTCGACCATCACTGGGGCGCGCGCCACAAGCCCCAGGCAGAGGAAGCTCATGGCGATGCGATGGTCGAGGTGGGTTTCGACCCTGCCGCCGCCGCGAGGCGCCTCGCCGTCGCCCTCGACCACGAGGTCGTCTCCCTCGATGCGGTGCGCGACGCCCGTGGCCGCGAGGCCTGCCGCGACGGCCGCGAGCCGATCGGATTCCTTCACCCGCAACTCGCTGAGGCCCGCCATGCGGGTGGCGCCGGCCGCGCAGGCGGCCGCCACCGCCAGCACCGGGTATTCGTCGATCATCGAGGGTGCCCGCCCGGCCGGCACGTCGACGCCGCGCAGCGCCGCGGCGCGCACCCGAAGGTCCGCCACGTCCTCGCCGCCCTCGCTCCGGGGGTCCAGTTCCTCGATCGCGGCGCCCATTTCCCTCAAGGTCGTGACGAGGCCGGTTCGCAGCGGGTTCATCATCACGGCCTCGACGACGATGTCCGAACCCGGCACGACGGAGGCCGCCACGATCGCGAAGGCGGCCGAGGAAGGGTCGGCCGGTATGCCGACCGGGGCGGCCCGGAGATCAGGCCGGCCCGTGAGGGTGATCCTGCGTCCGTGCTCCCCGAAGCGTTCGACCACCACCTCGGCGCCAAAATGCCGAAGCATCTTTTCCGTGTGATCGCGGGACGCCTCGGCCTCGATCACGACGGTACGGCCGGCGGCGCCGAGGCCTGCCAGCAGCACGGCGGACTTGATCTGGGCCGAGGCGACCGGCGTCCGGTAGGTGATGGCTTCGGGGGTCGGGGTCCCCGCAAGGACGATCGGGCAGCGTCCCCCTGGGTTCTCGCCGAGGATTTGGGCGCCCATCAAGGCGAGCGGATCGAGGATGCGGCGCATCGGCCGCCTGCGCAGACTGGAGTCGCCATCGAAGGTCGCCGTGATGCCGCCGCCGCCGACGACGCCCATCATGAGGCGGGTGCCGGTGCCGGCATTGCCGAAGTCGAGCGGTGCCGTCGGGGTGCGGAGCCGCCCGGGTCCAGCCCCAGCAACGCTCCACTGGCCGGGGCCGAGGCGGGTGACGGTGGCCCCGAGGGCCCGGCAGGCCTCCCCGGTGCGCAGGACGTCGCCGCCTTCGAGCAGGCCCTCGATGCGGGTTTCGCCCCGGCTCAGCAGGCCCAGGATGAAGGCACGGTGCGACATCGACTTGTCCCCGGGCGGCCGGATGCGGCCGCGGAGCGGACCGGACCGCTGGGTCGTGCAGGGCTGCGGATGGGGGTGGCTCGCAGGCGGGGAAGGCAAGTCGCGAACTCCGGACGGATCTTCGGCTGTTTCGGGCCGGGCGGCTCCTAGCATGCCCGTCCGGGCCTGTCATTGGCATCGAGCGGGCGAACCCATGCGGATTTCCATTGACGGGACCTGCCCGGCACCATTAACCGGACCCTCCGATCGATTGTGATGAAGAGCGGCGTCGCGGCGGCGCGCACCGAGGATGGGCAGTGGCGAAACCGGAACTTGGCGCAAAGCACCAGTGCCAGAATTGCGGCACGAAATTCTTCGATCTCAACCGGGATCCGATGATCTGCCCGAAATGCGCGACGGTGTTCCAGCCGGCGCCTTTGGCGCGTGCCCCGATGCGGGCCAGCGCGGCCGTCGCGCGGGAGGACGTGGACGTCGAGCCGGAGACGGCCGGCGTGGAACTCGTTTCGCTGTAGGATGCGGAGCCCGGCGAGAAGGTCGAGGTGGTGGCCGAGGACGACATCGAGGTCGAGGACCCGCCGGCCGACGACACCTTCCTCGAGGAGGAGGAGGAAGGCGACGACAATGTTTCCGACCTGATCGATGGGGACATCGAGGACGACGAGGAGACCTGAGGCGCTTCGGCGGAC
>CAXSEU010000421.1:0-3215 GCA_964236485.1 uncultured Lichenihabitans sp.
CCGTGGGTCCCGCGACCTGAGTGGTGTCCGACTTGCGGACGAAAAGTGCCGGCCGGCCGTAGATTTCGCCCATGGCTTCGCCATGCTCGTCGAGCCGACGCGCCTCGGCCGAGGCCAGAAGGCTCGAATCGAGCACCGCCGCGTCCCGCACACCCCGCAGTGTGCGGGTGAACACGAAGCCGCCGTTCTCGACGCCACCCTCCCAGCCCTGCTCGTTCTCCTCCGCGAGGGCATTAAGCCGTCCGGCGATTTCCTCCGCCAGCGTCGCGGCCTCCTCCTCACCCAAGCTCGCGATGGGCTTCAGCGCTCCCGCGATGGCGGTCTGCTCGACGACCGAACGATCGTAGCGGTGATGCAACTGGGTGAGGACCGCTCGCGCGGCGCGCGCCTGATCGACCACCGCGTTGAGATCGCCTCGCGCGCGTTCCTCGCCGGTATGGAGACGCAGCACCGCGCCATCGAGGCCGTTCTCGGTGAGGTAGTCCTCGCGCGCCCGCTCGTCCTTGAGATATTGCTCGGACTGGCCGCGCTTGACCTTGTAGAGCGGCGGCTGGGCGATATAGACGTGTCCGCGCTCGATCAACTGCCGCATCTGGCGAAAGAAGAAGGTCAACAACAGGGTGCGGATGTGCGAGCCGTCGACATCGGCGTCCGTCATGATGATGATCTTGTGGTAGCGTAGCTTATCCGGGTTGAAGTCGTCGCGCCCAATGCCGGTACCGAGCGCCGTGATCAGCGTACCGATCTCCTGGCTTCCCAGCATCCTGTCGAAGCGTGCCCGTTCCACATTCAGGATCTTGCCGCGAAGCGGCAGCACGGCCTGGTACTCGCGATTGCGGCCCTGCTTTGCCGAGCCGCCGGCCGAATCGCCCTCGACGAGGAAGAGCTCGGCCAGGGCCGGGTCTCGCTCCTGACAGTCGGCGAGCTTTCCCGGCAGGTTGGCGACATCGAGGGCGCCCTTGCGCCGCGTCAGTTCGCGCGCCTTCTTGGCGGCCTCGCGCGCCGCGGCGGCCTCCGCCACCTTGGCGGCGATGATCTTGCCATCCGCCGGATGTTCCTCGAACCACTGCCCCAGGGTCTCGTTGACGATGCTCTCGACGACGGGACGCACTTCGGAGGAGACCAGCTTGTCCTTGGTCTGGGACGAGAACTTCGGGTCCGGGACCTTCACTGAAAGCACGCAGGTCAGGCCCTCTCGGCAGTCGTCCCCGGTGACGTCGACCTTCTCGCGCTTCGAGACACCCGAGCGGTCCGCGTAGCCGGTCACCTGCCGGGTCAAGCCGCCGCGAAAGCCGGCAAGATGGGTCCCGCCGTCGCGCTGGGGGATGTTGTTGGTGAACACCAGCACGTTCTCGTGGTAACTGTCGTTCCACCACAGGGCGACCTCGACCGTCATGCCGTCCTTCTCGCCGCGCATCAGGATCGGCTTGTCGAGCAACGGCGTCTTGGTGCGGTCGAGATAGCGCACGAAGGCCTCAAGGCCCCCTTCGTAGAACAGCTCCTCCCGCTTCACCTCGGCATGGCGCGCATCGGTCAGGACGATGCGAACGCCGGAGTTCAGGAAGGCGAGTTCCCGCAAACGATGCTCCACGGTGCCGTAGTCGAACTCGACCATGGTGAAGGTTCCGGAGGATGGCCAAAACGTGACCTCCGTACCGCGCTTCAGGCGGCCCTCTTCCTGTCCGGCGGGACCGATCACGCGCAACGGCGACACCGCATCCCCGTGAGCGAACTCGATCTCGTGTTCGCGTCCATCCCTCCAGATGCGCAGCAGCAGCTTGGTCGACAGGGCGTTGACCACCGAGACGCCCACCCCGTGCAGGCCGCCGGAAACCTTGTAGGAGTTCTGGTCGAACTTACCCCCCGCATGCAGCTGGGTCATGATGACCTCGGCGGCCGAAACCCCTTCCTCCTTGTGGATATCCGTCGGAATGCCCCGGCCGTTGTCGGTGACCTTCACGGAGCCGTCGGCATTCAGCGTCACCGTGACCAGGGTCGCGTGGCCCGCCAGAGCCTCGTCGATGGCGTTGTCGACCACCTCGTAGATCATGTGGTGCAGGCCGGAGCCGTCGTCCGTGTCGCCGATGTACATTCCAGGGCGCTTGCGGACCGCATCGAGGCCGCGCAGGACCTTGATGGAATCGGCTCCATATTCGGACGACGCCGGGCCTTCGGCATTCGAGGGGACAGACTTTTCGGGCATCGTTTGAGCAACTTTCTCCGAACTCAATGGTCAAGCCCCTGGGGCGCCGGCTCGTGAGGAGCAATCGTCAGGGCAAGACCGGGCCTGTTCGTCCGAGATAGCACGCCTCACGGGGCGGCTGGAACGCCCATCCCGGTGGACCAGTGCGGCGAGGGAATCGCAGCTGGAAGGCAACCGATTCATCCTATTCATATAGGCACCGCGGTGCCCCTATGAAAGGCAAAGCTGGCGTCACCGCTGTCAGCTTACGGCTGTCCGTCCAGGATTCCCAACACGTGGTCGCCACCCGCCATCTGGGGATTGGAGGGAGGAAAGCCCTGCGCGGCCTCCCGCGCCGCGATCAGCGTCCGCGCATCCGCGAAGGCCCTGAGGATCGACCTGTCCCGCCGCAAAGCCTGATTGAAGAAGGCGTCGCCGAAGTAGGTCCATCGCGCCTCCGGCTGACATCCGAACGACGTATGCGTCGCGTCGGCCGCGGTGATGACCAGCGTGTCGGGACTGGCCAGGGCCGTGAAGATGCCGGCGAAACAGGCCGAAACGATGAGGACCTTGTGACGAACCGGGCTTCCTGCCAGCAGTTGCGCCACGGCATCGGGAGGAACGAGCCCGGTGCGGCCTCCGCCTTCCACGGCGATCCCCTCCGGCGCGCCATGCGACGTCAGGATCAGAAAGAGGATGTCGCGCATGGGGTCGAGCCCCTGGTCTGCCGCCGCGAGGGCGCTTGCGATAGCGTTCGGCCCCACGGCCAGGGTCCGCGCCGTGTTGGCCTTGACGATCACGGGACCGCCGTGACCGTAGACCGACGCCACCACGGCGGCGGCGCCCGATGCCTCCGACCGGAACACCGGATCGCTCCACAGCGCCAGAGCCGCGACGCCGGACCTGTAGGTCTGCGCCGCCACGACATCGCGCACCGACAGGGCTTGGGCGACGGCCAGCAGCGCCACGACCAACGCCGACAGCAGCCTCGGCCTAGACATCAAGTACCGCCCCCCGGCTCAGCAAGCCGCCG
>CAXSEU010000422.1:0-3204 GCA_964236485.1 uncultured Lichenihabitans sp.
CATGCGGGCCAACCTCTCAGCGCCGACGATGGGCGGAGGCGATGTCCACATGCTCGCAACGCCCATCATGTCGCTCGCGGCCGCGGCCCGGTGCGCGCTCCAGCATGGCGTCACGCCCGTCATCCTTGGCGATGCCATCGAAGGCGAGGCGCGGGACGTCGGCACCGTCATGGCCGGCATCGCGCGCTCGGTCGCCCTGCATGCCGTGCCGGCCAAGGCGCCCTGCGTCCTGCTCTCCGGCGGCGAGACGACCGTGACCCTGAAGGGGCGAGGGCGAGGCGGCAGAAACGCCGAGTTCATGCTGTCGCTTCTGATCGGGCTGCAAGACCTCGGGCACGATGTCTCGGCTCTCGCCTGCGATACGGACGGCATCGATGGCGTCGAGGACAACGCCGGCGCGTGGTTCGACCTCACGGTGCCCGCTGAAGCGGTAGCGCTCGACCTCGACCCCGAGCGCTTCCTTGCGGACAACGACAGCTACTCGTTCTTCAGCGCGCTCGGGCGGCTCGTGCGGACTGGCCCGACCCTGACCAACGTCAATGATTTCCGGGCCATCCTGATCCGCTGAACTCAAATAGGCGGGGGCTACACGAAGCGCTTGATGTCGACCAAGAGAGCGTCGCGGCTCTGGAGCGCCTTCTCGGCGACCGCCCGATCGTCGCCGACCGACGCATCAAGCCGGAGTTCGAGGATCGCGCGCGCTGTATCCATCACGGTTTCGATCGTGCGGTCGACCGTCTGTCCGATCAGGCCCTTCTGCTGCGCCCACCTGAAGACGAGAACCGCGACCACCGCCTCGAGGGCGGCTATGCGGCCCAGAAGGGCGCTTTCGTCTGAAGCTGTCATTGCGATCCGTGCCTCCGAACAACCCACCATGGCGACGCAGGCAGCGTAAGTCTAGCAACTCGGTAGAGGCTACTCAGTGGTTCTGGCCGCCTTGGCGCGCTCGATGCCTTCGCGGATGAGGTCTTTGGCGCCTGCCGCATCCACCCAACGTACGATCTTGACCCACTTGCCAGGTTCGAGATCCTTGTAGTGGGTGAAAAAGTGCTCGATCTGCTCGATGGTGATCTGCGGCAGGTCGGTATAGTTCACCACCTTCTCATATCGCCGCGTCAGCTTTGTCGACGGCACGGCAATGATCTTCTCGTCCCCGCCCGCTTCGTCTTCCATGAGCAGTGCGCCGACGGGTCGGCAGTTCATGACGGCCCCCGGGATGATGGCACGTGTGTTGGCCACGACGACGTCGCAGGGGTCGCCGTCGTCGGACAGCGTGTGCGGAATGAAGCCGTAGTTTCCGGGATAACGCATCGCCGTGTAGAGGAAGCGGTCGACCACGAGGGCGCCGGCTTCCTTGTCCATCTCATATTTGATGGGCTCGCCGCCGATCGGCACTTCGATCACGACATTGATGTCCTCCGGGGCATTCTTTCCGGTCGACAGGGCTTCGATCTTCATCGACGAACTCCGCTACACATCCGATGTCGGTCCCTTTGCACGCATAGGGGTTGTGGGGCCGCGAAAGGTGCTATCGCGGAGCTGCAATGCGAATTAATCGAACCCGAAAGCAATCCTGGTTCGCAAGTCCTGGCCGAAGCGCTCTTCGGCGCGACGCACCACGCGGCCACCAAGCCGACGGTAAAAACCAATGGCCCGGTCGTTATCGGCCAAGGCCCACACCAGGACCGATCCATATCCGTGGTCGGCCAGATCCTTGCGGGCGGCTTCGAAAAGTCGTCGACCGAAACCAAGCCCCTGATACTCGGGCGCGAGGTACAGTTCGAAGATCTCGCCGCCGAAGGGCAGGGTGGGAACGCGATTGCGGCCGTAACTCGCATAGCCGCCTATGGCGTCGTCGAAATCCAAGACCGACAAGCGGCTGCCCCGCAGAATCGCCGTGTGCCACCATTTCGGCCCACGCCGCGCCACCATCTTCTCGAGCTCGCGCCCGGGGATAACGCCCCGGTAGGCGTCGCGCCAAGCGACGTCATGAACATCCGCGATGGCTTGCGCGTCGCTCGCCCGTGCGCCTCGGATGGTGATGACTGTCTCGGCCATACCGGATGGTATGACCGACGCGCATCGTCGCGCAAGGGCTTGGCGGCGCAAATTTCAGGGCGCAGCTCCGCCGGAGCCACGCCTTTTGCACCTGTGTGGGAGCCGGTTTAACGGGGACGCTGCGCGTGCCTCGCATCGGCATTCGGATCGTGCGGACGCAGCGGCGCGGAAGCGTCCCGCCGAACCTGCGGTGGACGGCGTCCGTCCGGCTGGTCGGCTCGCCGGTGTTCCTGCGGCTGCCGGGCGGTTCCATCCGGCGTCCTTGTCTGGTCCGGACGCCGCAGCGGCCGTCCGTCGCGACGGCCTTGCGGTTCGCGGCGATTCTGCTGCCCACCGGGCTTTTGCGCGGCAGCCTTCGGCAGAGGCGGCAGCGTTTCGAGGTTGGCGCTCATGCCAGTCAGCACCGGAATCGGTTGCCGGATCAGACGCTCGATGTCGCGCAGGAAGGTTCGCTCATCCTCGCCGACGAGGGAGATGGCCGAACCGTCCGCTCCGGCGCGGGCCGTCCTGCCGATCCGATGCACATAGGTCTCGGCGATATTGGGAATCTCGAAGTTGATGACGTGGCTCACCCCGTCCACATCGATGCCTCGCGCCGCGATGTCGGTGGCGACGAGCAGGCGGGATTGGCCCGCTCGGAAGGCCCCGAGGGCGCGCTCGCGCTGGTTCTGCGACTTGTTGCCGTGGATGGCGTCAGCCCTGATACCGGCGGCGTTGAGGTGCTTCACCACCTTGTCGGCACCATGTTTGGTCCGCGTGAAGACCAAAGCGCGGCTGATGGAAGCGTCGGCCAGCAGCCTGTGCAGCATCGCCTGCTTGTCGCGGTTGGCCACATGGATGAGGCCCTGGTTGATCCTGTCCACGGTGGACGAAGGCGGCGTCACGCTGACCTCCACCGGATCGACGAGCAGCGAGGACGCGAAGCGCGCGATGGTCGGCGGCATGGTGGCGGAGAAGAAGAGGTTCTGCCGTTTCTTGGGAAGCATCTGCACGATCTTCTGGATGTCGCGCATGAAGCCGAGGTCGAGCATCCGGTCCGCTTCATCGAGGACGAAGACGCTGACCTCGGACAGACTGATGGCCCGCTGAGACAGAAGATCCAGAAGACGGCCCGGGGTCGCCACGACAATGTCGATGCCGCCCGCG
>CAXSEU010000423.1:0-3189 GCA_964236485.1 uncultured Lichenihabitans sp.
CGGCCGGCGGGGTTTGGCTCACGCCCTACTCGGCCGCCACGGGCGTCGCGACCTTCTCGCGCCCGTCGTTGCGCACCCCGAGGTAGATCAGAATCGGCGAGCAGATGAAGACGGACGAATAGGTGCCGACGAAGATGCCCCACATCATGGCCAACGAAAAACTTTTGATGACCTCGCCGCCGAACAGCACCAGCGCCAGGAGGGCCAGGAACACCGTGGTGGCCGTCATGATGGTGCGCGGCAGCACGGCATTGACCGACATGTCGATCATGTCGGCGGTCGAGACGCGCTTGTATTTGCGCATGACCTCGCGGATGCGGTCGAGCACGATGACGGCCTCGTTCAACGAATAGCCCACGATCGTCAGGATGGCGGCGATGGAGGTCGTGTTGAACTCCAGCTGTGTGACCGAGAAGAAGCCGACCGTCAGCAGCAGGTCGTGCATGGTGGCGATGACGGCGCCGACCGCGAACTGCCACTCGAAACGGAACCACAGGTAAAGGAGGACCGCGAAGATCGAGACCACGACGCCGAGGGTCCCCGACTGCACCAGTTCCCCCGAGACGCGCGGTCCCACGACTTCCACCCGCCGAAACTCGTAGTCGCCGTTCAGCGCATCCTGGATTTTCTTGACCGCGATCTCCTGGGCCCCGTCCCCGCCGGGCTGCAGGCCGAAGCGCACCGTGGCGTCCGACGCCGTGCCGAACCCCTGCACCTCGACGTGGCCGAGCCCGGTCTTCTCGCCAAGGGCACGAAGCTGGGCGAGGTTCGCGGTGCCGGATTTGGCCCGCACCTCCATCAGGGTGCCGCCCGCGAAATCGATGCCGAAATTCATGCCGACGAGGACGAACATCAGCACCGACACGATCGAAAGCACGGCCGAGAACGGATAGCTGAAGCGCCGGAAGCGCATGAAGCCGAACTTGGTGTTCTCGGGGGCGAGGCGAAGCAGTTTCATGAGAAGCGTCTCCCCGGCATCAGATCGGCAAGCTCGAAGGCCGCTTGGCGCGATACCAGAGCGCGATCATCATCCGGGTCATGGTCACGGCGGTCACGATCGAGGTCAGGATCCCGAGTCCCAGCGAGACCGCGAAACCGCGCACCGGTCCCGAGCCGAAGAGATAGAGGATCAGCGCCGCGACGAACAGCGTGACGTTGGAATCGACGATGGTCGCGAAGGCGCGCTTGAACCCCGAATCGAGCGAGGCGATGACCGACCGTCCGGCGTGGTGCTCCTCGCGGATGCGCTCGTTGATCAGCACATTGGCGTCGACCGCCATGCCGATGGTGAGCACGATGCCGGCGATGCCGGGCAGCGTCAGCGTCGCACCGAGCAGCACCATGGCGGCGAAGATCAACAGGATGTGCACCGCCAAGGCGATGTCGGCGAAGACGCCGAAGATGCCGTAGGTGGCCAGCATGTAGCCCACGACCAGAACCGCCGCCACGTAGGAGGCCCGCCTGCCCGCGTCGATCGAATCTTGTCCGAGCCCCGGCCCGACGGTCCGCTCCTCGACGACCGTCAGCTTGGCCGGCAAGGCGCCGGCGCGCAACAGCACGGAAAGATCGTTGGCCTGGGCAACGGTGAAGTTGCCGGAGATTTGCCCGGAGCCACCGGTGATCGGCCCCAGGATCCGCGGCGCGGAGACGATCTGGTTGTCGAGCACGATGGCGAAGGGTTTGCCGACGTTCTCCGAGGTGACCTGCCCAAATTGTTGTCCCCCCCGGATGTTGAAGCGGAAATTGACCACGGGTTCGCTGGTGCGCTGATCGAAGCCGGGCTGGGCGTCGGTCAGATCCTCGCCTTGCACCATGACGCGCTTTTCGACGGGCAGCGTTCCGGGCTCATTGTTCTTGTAGTGTGGCAGGTTCTCGAAATCCGCCGGGTTTGCGCCCGGGTCCGAAACAAGGCGAAACTCGAGCTTCGCGGTCGTGCCGAGAAGGTCCTTCAGGCGCTGCGTATCCTGAAGCCCCGGGACCTCGACCAGGATACGGTCGCTGCCCTGACGCTGAATGGTCGGCTCGCGGGTGCCGGACGCATCGATACGGCGCCGCAAGACCTCGATCGACTGATCGACGGCCCGGCCGATCTTGGCGTTGATGCCGGCGTCGGTCAGCGTCACCTGGACGAGCCCGTCGTCACCTTGGCTGACGGTGTAATCCTGCACCGCGCCCGTCAGCGCTCCGCCGAAGGAATGCGACTGATCGGCGAGCTTCTGCACGATCTTGCCGCGCTCGGTCGCGTCGGCAACACGAAACTGGATGCCGCGGTTCTGCATGCCTATGCCGCCCGTGAGCTTGACGTTGCCCTCGCGCAGAAGGCGCCGCGCGTCGTCGCGCAAGTTTTCGATCTGCGTGCGCGTGACGGAATTCGCGTCGACCTCGAGCAGGAGGTGGGCGCCGCCCTGCAGGTCGAGCCCCAGCACGATGGTCCGGACCGGGAGCGGCAGCGCCTGTTCGAGGCGAGTCAGCGCGCCCTGCGGCAACAGGCTCGGGAGAACGATCAAGGCGGCGATCAAGGTGCCAAGAACGATCGTGATGACTTTCCAGGGCGCGAATCGCATCATGTGCGGCTGATCTTCATCATTGCGGGGCGCGTTCCCTCCCGGGTACGGACGCCTCCGATCCGTCGTGCCCGCCCGCTGGGGCAACCGTCGACATCGAGGAACGAGACCCGGCTAAAGTCACTTCAGGACTTGGCCGGCGAAGCGTCCTTGACCGGCTCACCCTTGGCCCTCACTTCCGAGATCATGGGCCGTGCGACCCTGACCCGTACGTTGGGCGCGATCTCGAGCTCGAGTTCGGACGCGTCGACCGCCTTGCTGACCTTCCCGATCAAGCCGCCGGTCGTCACGACGATATCGCCCCGCCGCACGTTGGCGATCATTTCCTGATGCAGTTTGGCCTTCCGCTGCTGCGGCCGCAACAGCAGGAAATACATGATCACCAAAATGGCGCCGAAGGGCGCCATCTGCATGACGATATCGATGCCGCCGCCCGAGCCGGCGGCAGTCTGTGCGAACGCAGGGGTGAACAAGCCGATGCTCCAGGACGCGGCCAGCGACGCCGCCCGACAAGCGCTGGGCGACATATACGGAATGAGCCCTCGAACGCAATGGCGAGCCCTCTCGCGGCCAGGGCTATCGCATTTGGCCGATGATTGATCGCGCGAAGTCGTTGGACCATCCG
>CAXSEU010000424.1:0-3176 GCA_964236485.1 uncultured Lichenihabitans sp.
CGACGAGCCGCTGTCTGCGCTCGACGCCGTGGTGCGGCTGCACCTGCGCGACGAGATCCGGCGCATCCAGCAGACCATCAAGACCACCGCGCTCCTGGTCACGCATGATCAATCCGAGGCGCTGGCCGTCGCCGATCGCGTGGTCGTGATGCGAGAAGGCCGCATCGAGCAGATCGCGACGCCTTCGGTCCTTTACGACGCGCCCTCGACCGAGTTCAGCGCCGCCTTCATCGGCAATCGCAACTCGCTCGACCTGCCGGTGCGAGACGGCCGCATCCGCCTTTGCGGCACCACGGTGATCGAAACCGCGGTGACCACCCCCCGCGCCCTCGTGTTCCTGCGGCCCGAGGACGTGCGCCGGGTCGACGCCGCGTCGGGGCACCTGGCCAGGGTCGAAAACCGCATCTTCCAAGGCCAGACGACCCGTTTCTACCTCGTCCTCGACACGGACGACGGCCCGCTGCATCTCAGGGCCGACTGGCCGAGCCGCGATAGCGACGACATCGCGATGGGCGACCGCGTGCCGATCACGGTCAACGCACGCTACGCCCATGTCTTTCCGGCCTGACGCCACATCCGGGCCGAAACCCGCAACCGACGGCCGCGATGACTGAAAAGCGCCCCAACATCCTGCTCGTCACGGCCGACCAGTGGCGCGGCGACCTCCTGGGTTCGGCGCGCCATCGCTTCGCCCGGACGCCGAACCTCGACGCCCTGGCCCGCGCGGCGACGCGGTTCGAGCGTCATTATTGCCAGGCCTATCCCTGCGGCCCCGCCAGAGCCGGCCTGGTGACGGGTCTTTACCCCCATAAGCACCGCTCGGTCGGCAATGGCGTGCCGCTCGACGCGCGCCATCCGACGCTGTTTACGGAATTGCGCCGCGCCGGCTATCGGCCGACCCTCTTCGGCTACACGGACACGACGCTCGACCCGCGCGGCAAAGCGGCGCTGGACCCCGACAACGGCGACTACGAGAATGTCTGCCCCGGCACGGCGGTCGATACGCTGCTGACCGAGCGTGCCACGCCCTGGCTGGCGCATCTCAGGGCCAAGGGCTATCCCGTGGACCATCCCGATGCCGGCCGCGAGGGCATCTTCGCCCAGCGCGGCTTCGGGGAACCCACGGTCTTCGCGGCCGAGGACAGCGAGACGGCCTTTCTCACGGACCGCTTCCTGGCGTGGCTCGGCGTCGCCGGCTCTGCGCCCTTTTGCGCACACCTTTCCTTCATCGCGCCACATCCGCCCTTCGCGGCCGCGGCTCCCTTCAGCGAGGCGATTCACCCCGCCGATGCGGCAATGCCGGTTCGCGGTGCGTCACCCGACGTCGAGGCGGCCCAGCACCCGCTCGTCGCGGCGCTGCTCGATGCCCAGGAGGCGCGCCATTTCGCGCCGAGGCTGACGGGCCCGGCGCGCCGGCAGGACGAGGCGACGATCCGCAAGGTGCGGGCCGTCTATGCCGGGCTTGCCCTCGAGGTCGATCACCACCTCGGCCGGGTCTTCGCGGCCCTGCGCGAAAGCGATCGCTGGGACGACACCGTGGTGGTGTTCACGGCCGATCACGGCGAGCAATTGTTCGACCATTGGATGCTCGGCAAGACGGGCTTTTACGACCAGTCGGCCCACATCCCGCTCATCATCCGCGACCCGCGCCCCGTGTCCGACGCCGGCCGAGGCGGGAGCGTCGATCGCTTCACTGAATCCATCGACGTCATGCCCACGCTTCTTGCCCTCGCAGGGCTCGACCCTCCGGCCGCCTGCGACGGGCGCAGCCTGCTCGGCTTCCTGGCCGGAGCCGCACCGGCGGGCTGGCGCGAAGAAGTCCACTGGAGCTTCGACTTCCGCGACATTCGCACGAGGCGCTTCGAAACGCTGTTCGCCCTGCCCTCGGATTGGTGCAACCTTCAGGTGATCCGAACCAGGGATTTGAAGTACGTGCATTTCGCGGGGCAGCCCCCCGTCTTGTTCGACCTCCGCGACGATCCGCACGAACTCGTGAACCGGGCCGAGGACCCGGGTGCACGCGCGCTGCGCCTCGAAGGACTGGACCGCATGGTGACCTGGCGGCAGCGCTTCGAGGACCGTGCGCTGACACGATACCTGGCGCATGGCGGTCGCCTCTACGAGGATCGCGCGTGATGGTGGCGGGCTACGATCTGGCGGTCGTCGGCGCAGGCATCTGCGGCCTCGCCCACGCGCTGGCGGCCGCTCGTCGTGGCAGGAGCGTCGTCGTGATCGACCGCGACGCCCAGGCCAACGGGGCCTCGATCCGCAATTTCGGCTTCATCACGGTCACGGGCCAGCAGGCCGGCGATTGCTGGCGTCGGGCCATGCGATCCCGCGACGTCTGGGTCGAGATCGCGTCCGAGGCGGGTATCCCGCTGCTCCAGCACGGGCTCCTCGTGGTAGCCCGGCGCCCGCAGGCCCGGGCTGTGCTGGAGGCGTTCTGCGAGACCGATATGGGACGGGAGTGCCGCATCCTGGAGCCGGCCGCCATCGCCCAGCGCTATGAAGGTTTGCGGACGGAGGACTTCGCCGGGGGCCTCCATTCACCTCACGAGGTCCGGGTCGAGTCCCGCGACGCGATCCCCAAGCTCGCCGCCTACCTGGCAGAACGCCTCGGCGTCACCATTCTGCGTGACACGGTGGTCCACAGCGCCGCCCCGCCGCGCATCGAGACGAGCCGCGGCGGCGTCTCCGCCGAAGCCGTCGTCGTTTGCCCAGGGGACGATTTTCGCACCTTGCACGCGGCGCGGATCGCCGCTTACGGCCTCACGCGATGTAAGCTCCACATGATGCGCCTGCGGCCCGACCGGTATGACGAGCGGCTTCCCCCCGTCATGTCGGACCTCGGTCTCGTGCGCTATCTCGGCTATGCCGAACAGCCGGCCGCGGCCGCGCTGAGGGCCAGACTCGCGGCGGAACAGGGCGCGCATCTGCGTCACGGAATCCACCTCATCGTGGTACGATCGGCCGACGGCTCGCTGGTGGTGGGCGATTCCCACCACTACGCCGACACCCCCGATCCGTTCGCGCCGGCCGCCGTCGACGACCTCATCCTCGAGGAATACGGCGAGGTGTTCGAGGGAGGGATGCCGGCCGTGGCCGAGCATTGGACCGGCACCTATGCCTCGGCACCCGATCGGCCGATGCTGGTCGACCGGCCGTCCGACGCCTTG
>CAXSEU010000425.1:0-3162 GCA_964236485.1 uncultured Lichenihabitans sp.
CCCTATGACCGAGGTGACGTTCGCGTCCTCTCAGGTCATTCGGCTCATGCCGGTCCGGTCGCAAGCCGAGGCCGCTTCCCCGATCGTCGTCCCGGCGATCGGGTGAGCCGGGCGGAGTTCGGCCAGGGGAACCAGGACGAAGGCTCTGTTCAGCATTTCCGGATGGGGCAGCGTGAGGGCCGGGGTGTCGAGCACGAGATCACCGACGTAAAGAAGATCGATATCGATGACGCGCGGTCCCCAGCGGACCGTTTCGGTCCGGCCCAGCGCCACCTCCAAGGCCTTGACCCGCGTCAGAAGATCGAGCGGCGCCAGGTCCGTCTGGCCCACCGCGCAGCCGTTGACATACCAATCCTGCGCGACCGGCCCCCATGGCGCCGTTCTGTAGAGCGACGACCGCGTCAGCCCATGGACGAGGCCGCCAAGCGCCAGGGCCTCGAACGCGCGGCCGATGTTGCCCCGCTTGTCCCCGAGGTTGCTGCCGAGGCCGAAGGCCACCTCCCTGGATCGCCGGAGCTTCATCGAGCCGTGGCGCCCTTGACGGCGTCCAGGACCTTGAGCGCCGCCACATGCTCGGCGACGTCATGCACCCTGAAGATCGTCGCGCCGGACTGCGCCGCCACGAGGTTGGCGGCCAGCGTCTCGACCAGCCGATGGCCTTCGGCCGCGCCCGTCAGCCGGCCCAGGAACGACTTTCGCGAGAGCCCGATCAGGACCGGCACGCCGTAGTCCCGCAGCCGCCCCAGCTCGCCGACGACCCTCAGCTGCTGGGTCGTCGTCTTGCCGAAGCCGATCCCCGGATCGAGGATCAGCCGGTTCCTCGGCAGACCGGCTCGCGCCGCGATGTCGATCGATCGGTCGAAGAACCGGCGCAGATCGTCGATGATGTCGAGCGACTCGTCCTTGTGATGGCGGTTGTGCATGACGACCGCCACCGCCCCTGCTTCCGCCACGACCTCGGCCATTCCCGGATCGCCCTGCAGCCCCCAGATGTCGTTCACGATGGAGGCGCCGAGCGCCAGGGCCCGGCGGGCTATGGCGGATTTGGTGGTGTCGACCGAAAGCGGGACCGCGAGTTCATCGCCGAGCCGCGCCACCACGGCGCCGATACGCTGCCACTCCTCTTCGGCCGGGACCGGGACGAAGCCTGGCCGGGTCGATTCCCCGCCGACATCGATGATCGCCGCGCCCTCCTCGACCATCCTGAACGCCCGGCCGACCGCGTGGTCCACGGCCGCATAGCGCCCGCCATCCGAGAAGGAATCCGGCGTGACGTTCAAGATCCCCATGATCGAGGTCCGGCCACCCGCCTCAGCCATGAAGCCGCTGAGCCTGGGCGCCTTGGTGCTGGTCTGCTCGGTGGCCAATCGCGTCCCTCTTCTTCCCGCGGATCGTCGGATGGATCAGCGTCCCATCATGGGTGCGCCCTGCTTGTCGCGCCGGCGCTCGACCGAAGAGGGAATGCGGAGGCTATCGCGATATTTCGCCACCGTTCGGCGGGCGATGTCGATATCGGCGCCTTTCAGCCGCATGACGATGGCGTCGTCGGACAGGACGTCGGTCGGGCTCTCCCCTTCGATCATCTGCTTGATGCGGAAACGTACCGCTTCGGCGGAATGCGACCCCCCGGCCAGGGTCGAGGCGATCGAGGCCGTGAAGAAATACTTCAGCTCGAAGGTGCCGCGGGGGCTTGCCATATACTTGTTCGAGGTGACGCGGGACACGGTGGATTCGTGCATGCCGATGGCGTCGGCGACGGTCTTCAGGTTGAGCGGGCGCAGATGTTCGACGCCGTGCGCGAAAAACGCGTCCTGCTGCCGGACGATCTCGCTCGACACCTTGAGGATGGTTCGCGCCCGCTGTTCGAGGCTTTTGGTCAGCCAGTTGGCGGTCTGAAGGCAGTTGGCGACGAAACTCCGGTCGGCCTGGTTGACGGATTTGCGCGCCACCCGGGCCTGATAGGTCTGGTTGACGAGCACGCGAGGCAGCACGTCCGAATTGAGGTCGATCAGCCAGGAGCCGTCGTGGGCGGACCTGACATAGACGTCCGGTACCACGGACTGGACCGGCGCAGCCCCGAAGGCGCGACCAGGCTTCGGTTCCAGCGCGCGGATCTCCGCGATCATGTCGGCGACATCCTCGTCGTCGACGCCGCAGACCCGCTTCAGGCCCGCGAGATCGCGCCTCGCCAGGAGATCGAGGTGAGCCAGGAAGGCCGCCATGGCAGGGTCGAAGCGGTTGCGCTCCTTCAGCTGCAGCGCCAGGCACTCGGCGAGGTTGCGGGCTCCGATGCCGGTCGGATCGAACGTATGGATCACGGCCAGCATGGCCTCGAGACGCGTGGGCGCGCATCCGAGCCGCTGGCCGATGACCTCCGGAGGCTCGGCGAGGTAACCGGCCTCGTCGATCGCGTCGATCAGCGCGTTCCCGATCAGACGATCGACCGGGTCGGTCACCTTGAGGGAGAGCTGGGCCGCCAGGTGGTCGTGCAGCGTGGCCGTCATGGCGACGTAGCGCTCGAGGTTCGAATCCTCGCCATCGAGGGGTCCGTGGGCGCCGGTCCACGAGGTCGCCGACAGGTCGGTTCCCTCGGGTGTGGGCCCGCACTGCGAGACGGGCGGCCCGTCCCGCTCGAAGGCATTGTCGAGTTCGGTCCCGAGGCTGGCTTCCATGGAGGCCTGGTCGACCTCGAGTTCGTTGTCCGACCAATCCGAGTCCCGCGGATCCGCGGGTTCATCGGTCTTGTCGGGCGCGACCTCCGGATCCGGCGTTTCCTCCGCCCGTTCGAGCAGCGGGTTGCGCTCCAGTTCTTCCTCGATGAAAGAGGCCAGTTCGACGTTGGATAGTTGCAGGAGCTTGATCGCCTGCATCAGTTGCGGCGTCATGACCAGGGACTGTCCCTGGCGCATTACAAGCTTGGCTGACAGGGCCATCGAGACTCACTCACCGACTGCACGGGTTCGGCATCCAGGCGCGCCGCACTATATCACAGTCGCCGTGTCGGAAAGACCGAGTCCGGCCACACCGGCCCCATTCTTGCCTTGCGGGAGGGTTGCGTCGGTCCGCATGGTTAAGAGGCTGTTTGACAACTTTGACATTGGTGTGTCGGCGTGATTCACGCTGTGGATGTGGACAGCAGAGAGCCGTGGCCGGATGGCCAAG
>CAXSEU010000426.1:0-3156 GCA_964236485.1 uncultured Lichenihabitans sp.
GAACATGATGAGCAGGCCGAACGGCAGCGTCCAGGTCAGGTGGGCGCCGAGGCCGGACGTGAACAGGCCCAGCGAGGTCGTGTAGGTGTCGCTGATCCAGCCCGGCGCGTTCTTCATGCCGTCGTCGATCAGCCGGAACATCAGGCCGATGCCCATCGAGGTGACGATCGAGGGCACGATGAGGCTCGCGATGGCGACGTAGAACAGCAGGCCCGACCCCCGGAACTTCCGGCGGTAGGCGAGACCCGCCAGCGTCGAGAACAGCACCGTCAGCACCATGACGAGGAGGCCGAGTTCGAGCGAGCGGTAGAAGGCCGAGCCGATGTCGACGATGCCGCCACCGGCCCACAGGGCTCTGAACCAATGGAACGACAGGCCTCGCATGGGGAACGTCATGCCGCCCTCGGGTCCCTGGAAGGAGAGGACGAAGATGACGATCATCGGTCCATAGAGGAACAGCACGTAGAGACCGAAGAAGATCGCCAGCGCGTAGAAGGTGAGGGAGCGTCCCTCGCGCATCTAGAGCTCCTTCCGGATGTCGACGACCTTGGTCAGGGCGGTGATGATCAGCAGGGTCGCGGCGAGGAGGATCACCGCATTGGCGGCAGCGGGCGGGAACTGCAGCGCGTCTAGACGCGTCTCGATGATCTTGCCCGCCGAGGCGATCTGCTGGCCGCCCATGACGCCGACCGTGATGAAATCCCCCATGACGATGGTCACGACGAAAATCGAGCCGATCACGATGCCGGGTTTCGCCAGGGGAACGACGATGTTCCAGATGATCTGCCAGCCTGTGGCGCCGGCGTCGTAGGCGGCTTCGATCAGCCGCTTGTCGATGCGCACCATCGAGTTGAAGATCGGGATCACCATGAAGAAGGTGAAGAGATGCACGAAGGCGAGGATCACCGAGAACTGCGAGTAGAGCAGCCATTCGATCGGTGATCGAACGATGCCGCCGGACACCAGGGCGGTGTTGATGAGCCCGTTGCGGCCGAGAAGCGGGATCCACGAGATCATGCGGATGACGTTCGAAGTCCAGAAGGGAATGGTGCAGACGAGGGCCAGCGTCATCTGCACAGTGAGCGAGCGCACGTGGAAAGCGAGGAAATAGGAGATCGTGAAGCCGATCGTCAGCGTTATGGCCCAGACGATGGCGCAGAACTCCACCGTCGAGAGATAGGTCTTCAGGATGGTACAGAGGCCGGGAAGCTGGTCGTAGCAGCCCTCGAAGGTCTCGACGTAAGACCTGAACGTGAAGCCCGGCAGGATCTCGAAGTCGTTGTAGTCCCAGAAGCTGACCATCACGACCAGCAGCAGGGGGATGACCAGGAAGAGCGTGAAGACCGCTGCCATGGGCGCGGCCTGTAGCCAGGCGGGAATACCGCGCCTGAACCATGGTTCCTCCAGCGTGACGGCTCGAGGAAACGCGCCGGCGGACGCAGTTTGCGGGACCGCCGCGTCCCCCGACGCGGGCGCCAGGCTCGGCAGCGCGTCCGTCATGCGGCGATGAACTCGTTCCACTTGGTGACCATGTAGTTGTTCTCGTCCATGACCGAGTTCCAGCAGGCAACGGCGCCCATGCGGTCGTCGTAGGAGCCGCCGTCGCGGATGCTGCCGGCTTTCTCGAGCAAACTCCCGTCGGGACCCATGATGTCTTTTTCGGCCGGCTTGCCCTCCATCCAGAAGGCCCATTCATAGGGCTCCATGTTGGCCTTGGCGGTGGGCAGCACCGCCGAGTAATAGCCTTGGCGGTTGAGGTATGCGCCCGCCCAGCCGGACAGGAACCAGTTGACGAACTCGTAGGCGAGATCCGCCTTCTTGCCGTTGACGGCCTTCGAGAGGGCGAAACCGGACGCCCAGGAGCGATAGCCTTCCTTGAGGGGCTGGAACGTGCAGGGGATGCCCTTCGAGCGGACGGCCGTCACGGCGGGCGACCACATCGATTGGATCACCGTCTCGCCCTGGGCCATCAGGTTGACGCTCTCGTTGAAGTCCTTCCAGAAGGCGCGGAACTGGCCGGCTTTCTTCGCCTCGGTCATGACCTTCATGGTGAGGTCGATCTCGGCCTTGGTCATGTTGCCCTTGTCGGCATATTTGTGCTGGCCGGTCGCCTCGACCACCATGGCGCAATCCATGATGCCGATCGAGGGGATGTTGAGGAGCGCGGCCTTGCCCTTGAACTCCGGGTTGAGCAGCTCGGCCCAGCTGGTGATCGGCCGCTTGATCAGGTCGGGGCGAATGCCGAGCGTGTCGGCATTGTAGGTCGTCGGGATCAGCGTCGCCCATTCGGTCGGGGTCGCGGAGAATTTCGTCGAGTGCTGGCCTTCGAGGAACATCACCTTCTTGGGGGCGGTGCCCTGATCGCCGATCTTCTTGCCGTTCGGCAACTCGCCCTTGGTGAAGACCGGGGTGATCTGGTCGAAGTACTTGATCTTCTTGGTGTCCATCGCCTGCAGGCTGCCCGACGGAACGATCTTCTTCAGCGAAAAGTATTCGGTGTCGGCGATATCGTAAGTATTGGCCTGGGTGATGATCTGCTTCGTCACGTCATCGGTGTCGGCCGCAATGTATTTGATCGTGATGCCGGTGTCTTCCTTGCACTTCTTGGCGATATCGGCCGATTGATTGACGGCGGTGCCGAAGTAGCGGAGCTCCTTTGTCTCCTGCGCCCAGACGGCCGGAAAGCCCGTGACGGCGCCTGATCCGGCGGCGGCCCCTGCCAGCGCGCCCGCGCCCTGCAGCAACGTGCGGCGCGAAAGCTTGACGCCCGGCTTGCTGTCTTGGTTCATTGGTCTTCTCCCCTGATGCTTTCAGCCGACGCCGGTCAGCCGATGGATATCGCCTTCGCTCCAGGAGACGGCGATCGGGTCTCCCGGGTTGAAGGGCAGCGAATCGAAGGTGGCTTCGTCCACCATGGCTGAGATGTCGCGCCCGCCCTCCGCCTCGAGCGCCAACTGCACATAGGTGCCCTGGTACTCGACCGATCGGACCACTCCCTCGAGACGGCCGTCGAAGCCTAGCGTGGGGCGGCGAAGGACGAGACGGTCGGCCCTGACGGCGATGTCGCCGCTCTCGGTCGCGATCACGTTATGGCCGCCGATGAAACGGGCCACGAAGCCGCTCCTGGGCGCATTGAACACCTCGCGGGGCGTTCCG
>CAXSEU010000427.1:0-3154 GCA_964236485.1 uncultured Lichenihabitans sp.
CTACGTCACGCCCGAGATCGTCGACGCCGTCGCGGCGGAGCACCGCAAGGGTCGGCGCCTTCTAATCGTCACCACCAACCTCGATGCGCAGCGGTCGGTGATCTGGGACATGGGAGCCATTGCCGCGACCCACACCGAGGCCTCACTGGCCTTGTTCAGGCAAGTGCTGGCCGCTTCGGCCTCGATCCCCGCCCTCTTCCCGCCGCGCTTGATCTCGGTACAGTCCGCAGGTCACCCGTTCCAGGAGATGCACGTGGACGGCGCCACCATGCGCCAGCTCTACGTGGCACCCGACGAGGCGATCTTCGGGCTCGCCGGCAGCAGTACGGCGAAGCCCAAAGACATCTACGTGCTGGTGAACAACAAGATTTCGCGGTCGTTCAAGCTCGTCGACAACACGGCCGTGGCAGTCGCCGCCAGGGCTCTATCGACCGTGCTGAAGGAAGAGGGCCGCAACAACATCGGCAGCTCCTATGCCTATGCGGCGTCGCACGGCATAGGCATAGGAGCTGCCGATGTTGAAGGAAGAGGGCCGCAACAACATCGGCAGCTCCTATGCCTATGCGGCGTCGCACGGCATCGGCTACCATCTCGCGTTCATTCCCCAGGACGCCCCGGACATTACCGGCGACACCGCCAAGGACCAGTTCAGCACCGCCTACATGCGCCAGATCTTCGCCATCGGCGAGGCGCAGGGCCGAACCCGCTCCCCTTGGGTCAGCCGTCCCCCATTCGCGCAGGATTCCGCATCGGGCGACATGACGGCGGCGCGCTGACGCCGTCGTCAGTCGACGTCCTCGACCTCGACCGTACGGCCCGAGAGGCGCTGGGCGAGCGAAGCTTCCATGAAGTCGTCGAGATCCCCGTCCAGCACCTCGTCCGGGGTGCCGGATGTCTTTCCGGTCCGCAGGTCCTTCACCAACTGATAGGGCTGGAGCACGTAGGAGCGGATCTGGTGGCCCCAGCCGACATCGGTCTTGGACGCCGCGTCCGCATTGGCCTTGGCCTCCTGACGCTCGAGCTCGACCTCATAGAGCCTCGCCCGCAGCATGTTCCAGGCGGTCGCCCGGTTCTTGTGCTGCGACCTCTCCCCCTGGCACGCCACGACGATCCCTGACGGGATGTGGGTGATGCGCACCGCAGAATCCGTGGTGTTGACGTGCTGGCCGCCGGCACCGGACGAACGATAGGTGTCGATCCGGCAGTCCGATTCGTTGACGACGATCTCGATCTTGTCGTCCACCACCGGATAGACCCAGGCGGAGGCGAAGCTCGTGTGCCGCCGCGCATTGCTGTCGAAGGGCGAGATGCGGACCAGCCGGTGAACGCCGGACTCGGTCTTCGCCCAGCCGTAGGCATTATGACCCTTGATCAGCAGCGTGCCCGACTTGATGCCCGCTTCCTCGCCCGCACTCTCCTCGATGATCTCGACCTTGAACTTCCGCCGCTCCGCCCAACGGGCATACATGCGAAACAGCATGCGCGCCCAGTCCTGGCTTTCCGTGCCGCCCGCCCCGGAATGGATCTCGATATAGGTGTCGTTGCCATCCGCCTCGCCCGACAGCAGCGCTTCGACTTGGCGTCGCTCCGCATCGACCTTCAAGGCCTTTAACTGACCGATGGCTTCGCGCTCGACCTCGGCGTCGTCCTCCGCTTCGGCAAGCTCGACCAGGGTGATGGCATCATCGAGATCACGGTCGAATCGCAGCACGGCGCCGAGGCGATCATCGAGTTCCGTCCGCTCGCGCATCAGCTTCTGAGCCGCCTGCGCGTCGTTCCACAGGGCCGGGTCCTCGGCCTTGGCGTTCAGTTCCGCGAGGCGCCGCGTAGCCGCGTCGACGTCAAAGATGCCTCCTCAGCAGTCCCATGGACTGCTTGATCTGCTCGACGAGCGCCAGGGGTTCGGCACGCATTCATGACTCGCGGGGTTGGGGTTGAGGCCTCGCGGCGCTGCGGAGCGCCACCGTAGGGCCTGCGATGCTTAAAGTCTCGGGGTACGGCTGTAAAGTTCGGGCGAGAGCGGCCAGCGTCCGGTCCGCTCTCGTACCCGCGGGGGGTCGCTGGAAGACCGGCACGGGATCGTGACGTCGGCACGGGATGGCGGAAGAGGTGGGATTCGAACCCACGGTGGGCTTGCACCCACGGCGGTTTTCAAGACCGCTGCCTTAAACCACTCGGCCACCCTTCCAAGCCCTGACCTATCGGGAACTTGGCACCTCTTTGTCATGCCGACCCGAAATTCGTACCGTTGCCTCACGGCATCGGGCGTCACGTGTCGGTAGCAAAGCTTCATTACGCGTAAGAGAGGGAAAATGCCACCGGGCTTCTGCCAAAGCGAGGCAGGAAGCCCGGAGCAGCCTCCACGCATCGCATGCTCATCGCTTGGGAGCTGGCTCCCGCGTTCGCGCACGAGAATTCACGCGGCGTCCGGCATTGGGGCCTCACTATCGCGACCGACGCCACGCGCTTGCGAGGAGGATCACCGCGAGCCCAGCGAACAGGATGGCGCCCTGCCACTCCGGCCCGACCGCGAAGCTGGGGAGCGCCAGCCACGCGATCACAAGCCAGGCGAGGATCGCAAGCGCGTAGGTTCCGTCATCGACGAAAAGGCCGAAGATCTCGCGCAGGGCCGTGTTCAACCACCCCATGCTCATTCCTCCCGGCTGGGGACCATCGGGTCGATACGCGGCCGCGCCTTGCACAAGGGCACGGCGGCCAAGCCGGCAGCAAGGAAGCCGATGACCAGCGGGAGGATCGACCAATCGGCCCCCGGCCATTGGATGCCGATTCCCTCCCCCACCCAGAATGCGCCAAAGGCCGACAGAAGGACGCCGACCGCGAACTTGAGCGTGTTCTCGGGAACCGACGCGAGCGGGCGATGGATCACCAGCCCGAGGAGAACGACGAGGACAAGCGCCGCGACGGCCCCGAGGCTGGCGGGAACCAGCAACCCGTGTCCCCCAGCGCCGACCGCGATCACGATGAAGACGACCTCGAGCCCCTCGAGCACCGTGATCTCGAAGGCGGTGGTGATCGCGATCCTGTCCCAGCGGGCGCCGCGCCCGCCGAAGCCACGCAACGTTTCGGTCTCCTTGGCAAAGGCGGCCGTCTCGTCGTGCAGCTGCCGTCGAACGACGACAGCGTCGCGCACCGG
>CAXSEU010000428.1:0-3153 GCA_964236485.1 uncultured Lichenihabitans sp.
TCTGCTTCCGCCTGTGGGAGGAAGCCGGCACCGGGGCTTTGCCGGCCTTCAGCCGCCCCGAGATCCTCGACGCGGACCTCTCCGGCCTGGTGCTGGACCTTGCGCTCTGGGGCGCCCGTGATCCGGCGGCGCTGCGTTGGCTCGATCCGCCGCCACCCTCGGCCGTGACGGAAGCCAGGCGGCTGCTGCGGACCATCGAGGCGCTCGATTCCGAAGGCGCCGTAACGCAGGAAGGTCGGGCCGTGGCGGCTCTGGCGGCCCCGCCGCGCGTCGCCCGCATGGTGATCGAAGCCGCGCGGCGTGGTTCGGGACGCCTCGGCAGCGAAGTCGCGACGCTGCTGGTCGAGCGGGGCCTCGGCGGCGACGGCCCCGATCTCGAGGCGCGGCTGGAGCGCTGGCGCCGCGACCATGGGCAGCGTGCCGATCTCGCCCGCGGACTCGCGCGATCCTTCCTGCGGCACGCCGTCGCGTGCGGCGCCGCAGGGCTGGCGGAGGACCTCACTCCCGGTCAGGTCCTGGCGCTGGCGTTTCCGGATCGCATCGCCAAGGCGCGCGGCCGGCACGGCGAGTTCCTGCTCGCCAATGGCCGCGCCGCAACGCTGGACGCGGCGGGCGCCCTGGCGGCTTCGCCCTTCCTGGCGGTCGCCGAGATTGCCGGCAGGGCCTCGGCGTCACGCATCCTCCTCGCCGCGCCGCTCGACTTCGAGGCCGTCGAGGCGATCGCCGGCCCAGCCATCGTGACACGCGACGAGGTGCTCTTCGACGAGGGCCGGGCGGCGCTCGCGGCCCGCCGTGTCACGCGGCTTGGTGCCATCGTGCTGACCGAAGCTCCGCTGCCGCCACCGGGCGACGAGACATCCGCCCTGCTGCTGGCGCGCGGCCTCGCCGGAATGGGCCTCGACAAGCTGCCCTGGAGCAAGACGCTGTCGCAATGGCGCGACCGGGTCGCCTTCTTGCGTGCGGCCGAAGGAGAGGCCTGGCCCGATCTCTCCGACGTGGCGCTGGCGGCAACGGTCGAGCACTGGCTGGCGCCCCATCTTCTCGGGAAATCCGGCCTCGCCGACCTCTCGGCAGAGACCCTTGGATCAGCCCTCCAGACGCTTCTGCCCTACGGGCTGACGCGTCGTCTCGACGAGGAGGCGCCGACCCACTGGGAGGCACCCACCGGCTCTCGCCTCGCGGTCGACTACGCCCCGGAGGGCGGCCCCTCGATCGCGGTTCGCGTGCAGGAACTCTTCGGCGTCCGAACTCACCCGGCGCTTGCCGGGGGGCGCGTGCCCTTGACGCTGCGCCTCCTGTCGCCGGCGCACCGGCCGATCCAGATCACCCGCGACCTTCCCGGGCTCTGGCGCGGCTCGTGGGCGGCCATCAGGTCCGACTTGCGGGGTCGTTATCCACGCCACCCCTGGCCCGAGGACCCCGCCGCCGCACCGCCGACGACGCGGGCCAAACCCCGGGGGACATAGAGGCTTCACGCCGACGACAGCCTGTAGCCGCTGCTGCGACCACGGCCTTCCTCCTTGATCATGAGCGCCCGGCGGATCAGATCCTCGATATCGCGCCCGGCGGTGTCCTGCGAACAACGGGTCATCTTGGCGTATTTCGAAGATGTGAACCGACCCTCGAAGCCGTCGAGCAGCCGGTTCAGGATCTTGCGCTGACGTTCATTGACATCTTGCGCGGTAGGCGCGGCCCAAAAACGCGCTTTGCGCAGGACGGCGTCCAGACGCGCCTCGGCGTCGGTCAGGGCATCGTCGAGAACCCGCAGGAACCATCGCAGCCTCGGGGTGAGATCCAAATCCCCCTTCTGCGCGGCCTCAAGCGTTTCATAATATTCGTTCCGTTCCACCCACAGGCGGCCGGACATGCTGTAGAACCGCTGTGCCATGCCCTCCGACCGCGCGAGCATCAAGTCGATGATGGCCCGCCCGATCCGGCCGTTGCCGTCGTCGAAGGGGTGAATCGTGACGAACCAGATGTGAGCCACGGCGGCCTTGATGATCGGATCGATGGCGATGGCATCGTCCTCGAACCATCGCAGGAAGCGCAGCATCTCGGCGTCGACCCGGCTCGCGGGAGGCGCCTCGAAATGCACCTTTTCGCGACCCGGATAGCCGGAGACCACCTGCATGGCGCCGCCCTCAGGCTTGCGCCAGGCACCGACCGTGATGGGTTTCAAGCCGCTGCGGCCGGTCGGGAACAAGGCCGCGTGCCAGCCGAAGAGCCGGTCTGCCGTCAGCGGGGCTTCGAAGTTCTGCGTGGCATCGAGCAGCATGTCGACAACGCCTTCGACCTTCCGGCTCGCCGGAACGAGCCCGGGCAAGTCCAATCCCAGCCGTCTCGCCAGGGACGAGCGCACCTCGTCGTCGTTCAGGATCTCGCCCTCGATCTCGCTGGTCTTGAGAACATCCTCTGTCATCGTGCGCAGCACGGCCGCCGAGCGGAGGTCGAAACCCAGAGCTTCCATGCCGGCAACGAAGCGTCCTTGATGGAATCGCAGGGCCGCCAAGTCGTTCGCAAGCAAGCCCGCGTCCCATTGAAAATCGGGCCAATCGGGGCGATCATAAATGTATCGCATGATCTCCGCACGTTTTGCGGAGATTAAAGCGCGTTTTCTCCGCAAGCGGCAAGCCGGAACTCACTTGGTGGAAGAACGGATCGTCTACTCACCGGGCGTCTCCAGCCGCCCTTGCTCGGCCTTGTAGACATACTGGCTGGCGACCAGCCAGCCCTTGATGGGCCGCAACGGCGGAATGCAGGTGAGCAGCAGGATCGGCAGGCTGGTGACGAGGTGGACCCAGTAGGGGACCTCGTAGGCGATCTCGAGCCAGGACGCGAAAACGACCGCGGGGATGCAGGCGAAGCAGATGACGAAGAAGGCGGGACCGTCGGCCGGATCCGCGAAGGAATAGTCGAGGCCGCAGACCTCGCAGCGCGGCGCGAGCTTGAGGAAGCCCTGGAACAACCGCCCCTGGCCGCAGCGCGGGCAGCGGCCGCGAATGCCGGTGGAGAAGGGCGACAATCGCGGCCAGGAATCCTGAGAAGCGTCCAAGCCGGTGATCCTCCCGTGCGGGTCTGGTCTATGCTGCAGACAGGAAACTCGCGGGGCGTCCCGTCGGTTGCCTCGGCGCCCCCGGGCGCACGTTTTCCAGC